>DATHSR010000370.1:0-6732 GCA_035464035.1 Desulfotignum sp.
CTGGCCGCAGTGGTCAAGACATACCGGGATGCCATTGATACCTACCTGGCTGATCCGAAAACCTACACCATGAACCCCCGGTGGTGGCATGAACTGGGCCAGGTATATCACAGAGACTATTGCACCGGGTTCTATTTTGGACACCCTGACGCAGTATCTCCCAACGTCACCGACAGTCACCAGGGACAGATTCACCGGTTCATCGGAAAAATTCTGGAAGTGTCTGATACCGGGGATCATCTGGTGGAAATCCGGAACAAAATCTGCCGGACAGATCCGGTGGAAATTCTGTCTCCGGGAAAACCTGTCATAAAATCAGACATTCTGGCCCTGTCCCGTCCGGACGGCACCGCCCTTGACCAGGCCCAGCCCAATACCCGGGCGCTCTTGAAACTGGCCCAGCGTTTTGCTGTCCACGACATCGTCTGCAAACTCTGACAACGGTCACTATAATCAATATAATCACTATAATTATAAGGTACCCTGTAATGATACGAAAAGCCGTACTGGATGATGTAAACACCATCCATGCATTGCTCCAGCTCTATAACAAGCGGGGAGAGCTGCTGGCCCGGCCGTTGAGCAAACTGTATGATCACCTCCGGGATTTCTGGGTGTTTGAAGATCCCGTATCACATCAGGTGACCGGATGCTGTGCGCTGCAGTTCTGCTGGGAAAATCTGGCGGAAATCCGTTCCCTTGCCGTTGCGCCGGACCATACTGGCAAAGGCATCGGCACCCTGCTCACGGAACGGGCCATCCAGGAAGCGTTTTATTTCAAGATAAAGGACCTGTTCACCCTGACCTACCGCCCCAGTTTTTTCCAGCGGTTCGGATTCACGGTGATCGACAAGAACGACCTTCCCATAAAAGTCTGGTCCGACTGTATCGGGTGCGTCAGTTTTCCCAACTGTGACGAGACGGCCATGCTCAAAAAACTGTAACCAGCCTGCCGTGCGCCGCGTTCCTCAATCAACGGCATAGATCATTTTGAAGGGGATCGGTGCCCGGTGCAGGGCCGCGGGTTTCGGCAGGATATGTTCTTCGGACACGGTGAGCCAGTTGGGGTCGGGTTTGACCTCCCGCAGGCGCCCCCCTTCGGAGGGCAGCGCATGGGATGTGTAATCGTATCGGACACTTAAGATGCACACCACGCTTTTACGCCGGCGGGCCACCACATAGTTTTTGGTAAAGCTGTTGCGGGTGATGCCCCCCAGTTCAGCCAGCAGCTTTATCTTGTCTTCGGGCACTGTCACCAGCACGGCCTTGGACGTTCCGTATTCATCTATCCGCAGCAGGCTTCTGGATTCGCTGGAAGCCACATACACCGTGGTGATCCCCTGAAGCTGCCTGAAATACTGGGCCGCCACAATGGCGGCAGTGCGCCGTCCTCCGGACATCACCGGCACCCCGTAATATTCAAACAGCTTTTTCTGAAGATCTTCCGCGTATTTATCCCCTTTTTCATACAGGTCCTTGGAGACATAGCGCAGGTATCTGGCCAGGTCTTCGGATGCGTCGGCAATGGGCCAGTCCACACGGACATGAAAATGGGTCAAAGCGTACTGGGCCCGGGCATGGCGGCTGCGCTGGATCAGCAGGGCATAATCCACCGGCAGCAGGGACTTGAGCAGGTCAAAAAACTGGTCGGTTTCAAAATATTTGATGTTCCGGTTGAAATTCTCCACATTGGGAAAATATTTGTGGCGGAGCAGATTGGTTTTGGTGGTTTTGTTGACATCAAAATACCGGATGTATTTTTTGTGCTTGTCATCAAGGGCCTGCTCACAGAAAATAATGAGAAAAGAGTTCTGGGCATCGAATTCAATGGATGGAATCGTGGCTCTGGGTTTGAGTTCCCGCAATTCCACAAACGAGTAAGGGGTTTTCATGCGCAAAAAATTATTATACGATTCCACCAATGAATAATTGGTGACATAATGATCCAGATCATCCCGGAGCACTTCGTAATAGGATCTTCTCAGCCGGTCTTCCCTGCTCAGGCATTCTCTTTTCTTGCAGAACTCGATCATCATCTTTCCCTTTACAGGGTTCAGGCCTGGCTTATTGATAGCCTTTACATGAACCAATAAGCCAGGCCTGACCCCCACAGATTAACCCAGGGCAATGACCCCCGGCAGTTTTTTCCCTTCCATCAGATGCAAAAATGCACCGCCGCCGGTGGATACATAGGACACCTGCTCGGCAATGCCGCACGCTTTCGCTGCCAGGCCGGTATCACCGCCACCCACCACGCTGAAGGCGCCGGCTGCCGCAATGGCCCGGGCAACGGCACAGGTGCCTGCCATGAACGGGGCCATTTCAAACACACCCATGGGACCGTTCCACACAATGGTCTGAGCCCCGGCCAGGGCCTGACAGAACCGTTCCACCGTCCTGGGACCGATATCCATGGCCATCCAGCCATCGGGAACAGCGTCCAGGGCAACGCTCTTTTTGTGGGCGGTTTCAGCAAACGAATCCGCTGCTACCAGGTCCTGGGGCAGAATCAGCTCAACGCTTTTCTCCCGGGCCTTCAAAATGATTCTGGCAGCCGTCTCCGACAGCTCCTTTTCCACCAGCGAGGCCTTGACGTCTATTCCCTGGCTGAGCAGAAATGTATTGGCCATGGCACCGCCGATGATCATCTGGTCTACGACGGTGAGCATGTTTTCCAGGGCCGCCAGCTTGCTGGACACCTTGGCGCCTCCGATCACGGCCGCCACCGGTCTTTTGGGGTTTTCAAACGCATCGGCATATGCCTTCATCTCCCTTTCCAGCAGAAATCCTGCCACCGCCACCGGCACATGGGCCACCATGCCCGTGACCGATGCCTGGTCCCTGTGGGACACGGCAAAGGCATTGTTCACATACACATCACACAGGGCAGCCAGTTTTTTGGCAAATTCGGGGTCATTGGATTTTTCCTGTTTGTGAAACCGCAGGTTTTCCAGCATCAGGATCTCGCCGTTGTGCAATCTTGCCACCTGTTCCTGCACTGCTGTTCCGATACAGTCATCTGCAAACTGCACCGTTTGCCCCAGCAGACCGGACAGGTGTTCAGCCACCAATGCCAGGCTGAACCGCTTTTCATACCCGTTCTTGGGCCGGCCCATATGGGAGGCCAGGATGATTCTGGCCCCCCGGTCCTGCAGATACGCAATCAGATCCAGGGTCTGCAGGATTCTGTTATCATCGGTGATCCGCCCTTTTTCATCCATGGGCAGGTTGTAATCCACCCGCACAAACACCCGTCTGCCCGCCACCGTTATGTCCCTGACAGATTTCATTTAATCCTCCTTTGTCTTTCCGGCACTGAGGCGCCGGTGCACCTGTTTTTTCCGGGACCAGCGCTCAAAAAAATTCATGATGCCGGCCTGCTCACTGCGGTCAATCAGCTCTTCCTCCACCCTGGCCCCGTCTCTGGAGGCCATGGCCTGGCGCAGACACCGGGTTTTGACCGGACAATGAAAGAAACACGTTTCCGGTGTCTGTCTCAGGCCGTTTTCCTGCATGGGGAACACTTTTTCCAGGTTTCCGAAACACGGGGGCAGTTTTTCATCTTCAGTGGTCATCGGTGGTATTGAACTCCTTGTTGTAACGGGCGATCAGGCCCTGGGCCGCAAAGCTGTAAACCCCCTGACTGCCGACAATCAGGTGTTCATGGACCGTGATGCCCACAAATCCCAGAGCAAACAGCAGTTTGCGGGTAATGTCTCTGTCGCTGACCGATGGGGTCACATCTCCGGACGGGTGGTTGTGGGCGAAGATCACCGCTGCCGCCTGGTGCTGAAGCGCCTTGATGACCACCTCCCGGGGATAGACCGCACTGGCGGTCAGGGTGCCGGAAAAAAGAACTTCCGACGCCAGAACCCGGTTTTTGGCATCCAGAAAAACAGCGGCAAAGTGTTCCTTGCCCTTGAATCCGATTGTATGGTTCAGATAGTCCAGCAGGTCGTCCGGATTGTTGACCACGTCCCGTTCAACAATTTTCATTTCAAGATACCGGTCGGCCACCGCCTTGATCAGACGAATCCCTAAACTGTTGGCCGGTCCCACTCCCGTCACCCGGCACAGGTCGGCGATGTCTGCCTCCAGCACCGCCTGAAAACTCTTGAATTTTTTGAGCAGCGCCTTGGCTGTTTCTTTGCAGTCTTTTCTGGGGGTGTTCAAAGACAGCAGCAGCTCGATGACCTCATAATCATGAAACCCGGAAAGCCCGCCGGAAAAAAAACGTTCCCGCAGGCGTTGCCGGTGTCCCGCGCCCTTATGGGTTCCTTTATTGCGGTTCTTCTCCGGTATCTGACTGGGTGTCCGGGTCAAGATCTTCGGTGTCTCCCTCGTCATCAAAAAGCCGGGCAATGCCGATCAGTTTTTGACCGGCCCCCAGGTTGATCAGCTTGACCCCCTGGGTGTTGCGGGAAATGATATTGATGCCGCTGATATCGGTACGGATCAGTTTGCCCTTGTCGGTCACCATCATGAGTTCATCATCGTCATCCACCAGGGCCAGGGAAACCATTTTTCCGTTCCGTTTTGAGGTTTTGATGGAAAAAACCCCCATGCCCCCCCGGTTCTGGGTCTTGTATTCTTCCACAGCCGTGCGCTTGCCGTATCCGTTTTCCGTCACCGTCAACAGGGTCTGCTGCCCCCCCAGCACCTCCATGCCCACCACCTGGGAATCATCTGGAATGCGCATGCCCCGGACCCCCATGGATCCCCTGGCCGTGTCCCTTACATCGGATTCATGGAACCGGATCACCTTGCCGCCGTCTGATCCCAGAAACACATCCATATCACCGTCGGTGAGGCGGGCCGCAATGAGCTCATCCCCCGGGGCCAGCTTCACGCCGATCAGTCCGCCGGTCCTGGGCCTGGAATACGCCATGAGATCGGTTTTCTTCACCCGGCCCTTGCGGGTGGCCATCACCACATACCAGTTTTCCATAAATTCATTCACCGTGAGCAACGTGGCCAGGGTTTCCCCTTCCTCAAACTGCAGCAGGTTCACAATGGCCTTGCCCAGGCTGGACCGGCCGGCCATGGGCAGTTCATACACCTTGGACTGGTAGACCTTGCCCAGATTGGTGATGAACAGAACCGTGGCATGGGTGGAAGCCACAAACAGGTGTTCCACAAAATCATCGGTTTTGGTTCCCATGGCGGTCTTGCCCTTGCCCCCCCGGTGCTGGCTGGCATACAGGCTCACCGGGTTGCGCTTGATATACCCGGACCGGGTCACGGTGACCACCATGTCCTCTTCGGCGATCAAATCTTCGATGCTGATATCGACGGTGCTTTCCACAATCTCCGTCCGGCGGGCATCTCCGAATTCCGAAACCAGTTCTGTGAGTTCATCCTTGATCAACCCCTTGACCACCTGATCACTGCCCAGAATCTCTCTGAACCAGGTAATATCCTTGAGCAGGGCATCGTACTCAGTGATGATCTTTTCCTGTTCCAGCCCGGTGAGCCGCTGGAGACGCATATCCAGTATGGCCTGGGCCTGAACCGGCGTCAGGTCGAAGGCGGTGATCAGTCCGGCTTTGGCCTCTTCCGGGGACCGGGACCGCCGGATCAGTGCCACCACCGCATCCAGATGCTCCAGGGCGATCTTGAGCCCCTCCAGGATATGGGCCCTTTCTTCGGCCTTTCTCAGGTCAAACCGGGTCCGCCGGATGATGACCTCCTTGCGGTGCTCGATAAAATGTAACAGAATATCCTTGAGTGTGAGCAGCTCCGGCCGGTTGTTCACCACGGCCAGAAAAATGATGCCGAATGAGGTCTGGAGATTGGTATGCTTGTACAGCTGGTTGATCACCACCTCTGCGATCTGATCCCGCTTGAGGCCCACGGCAACGCGCATGCCCTGGCGGTCGGATTCATCCCGCACAAACGAGGCGCCGGTGATGACCTTGTCCCGCATCAGTTCGGCAATTTTTTCCACCAGCTTTGCCTTGTTCACCTGGTAGGGCAGTTCCGTGACAACAATGGTTTCCTGGCCGGTCTTCTTGTTCTCCTCCACCGTCACCCTGGCCCGCAGGGTGATGATTCCCCGGCCGGTGCTGTAGGCCTCGTAAATACCTTTGGTGCCGTAAATATGTCCCCATGTGGGGAAATCCGGGCCAGGGATGTACTGCATCAGATCCCGGATTCCCAAATCCGGGTCGTCTATCAGGGCCTTGATCCCGTCCACCACTTCTTGAATATTGTGGGGCGGTATATTGGTGGTCATACCCACGGCAATCCCGGACGACCCGTTCACCAGCAGGGCTGGAAACCTTGTGGGCAGCACCACCGGTTCCTCCAGGGTCTCGTCGTAGTTGGGAATGAAGTCCACGGTCTCTTTTTCCAGGTCCGACAGGATCTGGTGGGAAAGCTTGCGCATGCGGATTTCCGTGTACCGCATGGCAGCCGGTGAATCCCCGTCCACCGACCCGAAGTTCCCCTGCCCGTCCACCAGCATATACCGCAATGAAAAATCCTGGGCCATGCGCACGATGGTGTCATACACGGCGGAATCCCCGTGGGGATGATACTTACCAATGACATCACCCACGATACGCGCGGATTTCTTGTAGGGTTTGTTCCAGTCGTTGCGAAGCTGCTGCATGGCATACAGCACCCGCCGGTGCACGGGTTTGAGTCCGTCACGCACATCCGGCAGGGCCCGCCCGATGATCACGCTCATGGCGTACTCGAGATAGGATTGTTTCATCTCCTTCTCGATGC
>DATHSR010000371.1:0-2936 GCA_035464035.1 Desulfotignum sp.
AAAGCGTCCGGGTGTCCACAGATCACGCAGACCTTTTCAACACCGTGCTTTCAGGATTCACCCAGCTCCTTGATTCCATCGATCCGGGCGAAATTCAGCGTGCGGTTATTTCCACCACCCTGACCACCAACGCCATTGTCCAGCAGACCATGGAACCGGTGGGCATGATTGTGTCAGCCGGCCCTGGGATCGATCCGGAATTTTTCCGCACCGGAGACCATTATTATGCGGTCTCAGGATCCATCAATCACCGGGGACGGGAAAAAGCCCCGGTCAACGAGATACAAATCCAGGACATTGCCGCAAAACTGGTGGACGCCGGCATCGAATACGTGGGCGTGGTGAGCAAATTCTGTGTGAGAAATCCGTCCCATGAAATTCTGATCAAACGGATCCTGAACAAATATTTCAAAAAGGTCTTTTTAGGCCACCACGTGTCGGGAAACCTCAATTTTCCCCGGCGCATCGCCACCACCCATTTAAATGCCGCGGTCTTTTCCCTGCACAAATCATTTTTCGAAGCGGTCAAAAAAAGCCTGGCTGAAAAAGGACTGACGGTTCCCATTCAGATTCTGAAAGCAGACGGCGGGACCATGAGCCTGGAGGCATCCATGCACTTTCCCGGCCAGACGGTTCTTTCCGGCCCGGCCGCCAGTATCATGGGGGCCATTCCCTATGCCCCCGAGGGCCAGGACGCCATTGTTCTGGATATCGGCGGCACCACCACGGACATCGCCTTTCTGGTGGATAAGGTCCCGCTTCTGGAACCGGTGGGAATCCAGCGGGGCCGGTACAAAAGCCTGATCCGGTCCCTGCGCACCGATTCCAAGGGGATCGGCGGGGACAGCGCCGTCCGGGTCATCGACGGCAACCTGACCATCGGCCCTGACCGCCAGGGACCGGCCATGGCCTTTGGGGGGCCTTTGCCCACCCCCTCCGATGCCATGGTGGTGCTGGGGGTCATGGACACCGGTGACCGGGACAAGGCGGCTGCCGGGATCCACACCATTGCACAGGCACTGGGACTGACCGATGCGGCGGCGGCGGAAAAAATATTCAAGACCTGCTGCACCATTATCTTGAAAAAAACCTTTGAAATGATCGATCAGATCAATTCCCAGCCGGTGTATACCGTACATGATTTTCTGGAGGGCTATAAACTCAGTCCCCAGAAAATTCTGGTGCTGGGTGGGCCGGCCCCCTATTTTGCCCAGAAGATCGAGGATCTCTACCAGATCGATACCTTTGCCGTTCCGGATTCTCCGGTGGCCAACGCCGTGGGAGCGGCCCTGGCCCGGACCACCTGTGAGGTATCCCTTTACGCCGACACGGAACAGGGCATTGTCACAGCCCATGAGGAAGATTTTGCCGAACCCATCTCAAAAACATTTTCAGAAGATGACCTGATGGAAACCGCCTACAACCTGCTCCGGGAAAAAGCCCTCAACTCGGGTGCCGATCCGGAGAACATGGATGAGGTGGAGGTGGTGGAATTCCAGAAATTCAACATCATCAGAAATTTTTCACCCAGAGGCAAGATTTTCCGCACCAAAATGCAACTCAAACCCGGCCTGATCAAAGGCTATGAAAAGGTACTACACTAAAGGGGCAACCATGCTGAAAGCACTGCACAAAACCGGGCTGGTATTTTTTCCCGCCTTTGACTGGGCCATCGATCCCACCCATCCGGAACGTGAAGAACGGCTTTTGTACACCCAGGACCAGGTCACCGAGGAAGGGGTGTTCGACATCCCGGGCATCATTGAATACAAACCGGTGCTGGCCACGGCTGAAGATATCCGGCGGGCCCAGTTCTGTGTGCCCGACGAGGCGTCCATCACCACGGAATCTCACCTGATCAGCGCCGGCGGTGCCAAGGTCATTGCCGATGCGGTCATGCGCAAGGAGGTCAAAAACGGGTTCGCCCTGGTGCGGCCGCCCGGCCATCATTCCATGCGGGTGTCCCACGGGGGCCGGGGGTTCTGTCACATAAACATCGAAGCCATCATGGTGGAATATATCCGTACCCGTTACGGAGTCAAGCGCATCGCCATCATCGACACCGACTGCCACCACGGGGACGGCACGGACAATATTTTCTGGCATGATCCCGATGTCCTGTTCATCTCCCTGCACCAGGACGGCCGGACCATGTTTCCGGGCACCGGGTTTCCGGGTGAGCTGGGCGGTCCCAATGCCAAGGGCAGCAACCTGAACATCCCCCTGCCGCCGGGCACCTCCACCGAAGGGTACCTGTATGTGATCAACCACTGCGTGCTGCCGGTACTCGATGAATTCAAACCGGATCTGGTGATCAACTCCGCCGGCCAGGACAACCATTACACCGATCCGCTGACCAACATGAATTTCTGCGCCCAGGGCTATGCCCAGCTCACCACCCTGCTCAAGCCCGACATCGCCGTGCTGGAAGGCGGGTATGCCATTGAAGGGGCCCTGCCCTATGTCAACCTGGGCATCATCCTTGCCATGGCCGGCATCGACTATACCGGCGTGGTGGAGCCGGATTACAACCCGGAAAAACTCAAACAGTCGGTGAGCATCACCGACAAGATAAAGAAAACCACGGACCAGATCAACACCTACTGGTCCCAGCGGTTTCAGATGCGGGAGGCGGCCGGCACCCCCGGAGAGATCCAGATGCGGCACAAGGAGATCTTTTACGACACCGACAATATCTTTGAACGGCAGAAAGAACGCATCAGAATCTGCAAGGACTGCGGGGGCTGCTTTGAAATAGATTCCAAAGCCACACCGGGACTTCACATCCTGGGGGTCCATATCCCCATCAATGCCTGCCCGGCCTGCATTGAAACAGGATATGAATTTTTCGACAAGGTGCCTGCGGGCAAATATGACCGCACCTTTCTGATGGACCGGCCCAAAGATGCCTATCACGTGAAGTAGATGGGACCGGG
>DATHSR010000372.1:0-1517 GCA_035464035.1 Desulfotignum sp.
GATCCCGGAAAAAAACCATCCGTCATGTTTCCTACGCACACTGGGAGTCATCACTAGACCTGCTTCCCTGGCAGATGAACCGGGTTTTCCAGAACGCCATCACCGTGCAGCTGACATCCGGATGCTCTCACTTCTGCCGCCGGTGCAATGAATGGGCCCTGCCCGGACTCCGGTCCCATTTTTCTTACCCGGCAGCAGCAAGAATCCTGGCAGAACTGGCGGCCCGGCACAACACAGACCCGGCCCTTTACGGGGCATCCGATCCTTTGGACTGGAAGGACGGCCCCTATACCCTGGCAGATCTGTTGACTCCCTTTTCCGACACGAGCCGCTTCAGCGTTCTGACCAAGGTGCCCCGGGGCAGCCATGGGATATTGAACCGTTTGATACGCCAGAAAATTGCGCTGTCTGTGAGTGTCACCACCAGAAACCGAAACCGTATTTCACTGCTGGAGACCCAGGCCGGGCTCCGGCTTCAAAAACAGCATGATTCAGATGATCTGCTGATTCCGGCCGGCCTGGACGAGGATTTCTGCAGTGTCAAATCCTCCATCACCGATGCCTACGGCACGGAAATCACCCCGGAAGGGGCGGCTATCATCATTCCAACCTTCACCAGTGCCCTGTATCCCATGGGCCATAAAAAAATCCCGGTTACCCGGAAAACAACGGTTTTTCCGGTGAAAAAAATCGGACGCCGGGCCCTGCTGGTGGATTATTTCAAACCGCTTGAGATCCTGGGAAAAACGCCCGCCCCCTGTCACCTGCCGGGACTGGTGGATGTCCAGGTGGAAACGATGCTGCAGGACAGCGGATCCATGGACCTGTCCCCGCCTGGTATGCGCAATCTCAAGGAATATTTCACCATTTTTGACGAACCCGCCCGGCTGCGGCGCAAACAGATGACCCCTTCGGTAATCCAGGGACTGACCCGGGAATTTCTTTCCAACGGCAGGTACCGGGACCTGTCCTGCATCCAAAAACAGTGCTTCCGGCAGAAGATTTCAGCCCATGTGGCTTTCTGCAAAAAACAGATCGTGACACAATCCCGAATCTGTGCGGTTGCATTCTTCCTGGGTTCCGCCATGGATTATCTGGCCGGCCAGAAAGAGAAAAAAACCATCCTCGCCCACCTGATCAAAGCGGAAGCAGACCGGCTGGAAAAACGCTACGGCAAAAACCGTCGAAAAAACGACCCGGAGCGGCTCCTTTTCACGGGAGATGGGGATTTTTTCGACCGGTTCCGGTTTTATCTCACCGGCCTGATTTTTGACCGCAACAAGGAGGCGGTCCGCCGGTTTGTTCAGGCCCACCCTGCAGTCTACGATCCAGTGGCGGACCGCTTTATACCGGACCTGTCCGGCCCCGGGTTTCGGACATCTATCTGCCGTATTTGAATCCGGGCTGCACCTTGATCAGTTTCCGGGTATAGGGGTGTTCCGGATTCCGGATGATGTTTTCCGCGGTATTCACCTCCACAATATGGCCTTCATGGATCACGGCAATCCGGTCGCACA
>DATHSR010000373.1:0-1584 GCA_035464035.1 Desulfotignum sp.
AGGATGGGCATGCCCGAGATGGGGGTGCCCTCGGTTTCCATGGCCGCCGGGTTCACCACGTCACAGGCGCCGAACACCAGCACCACATCGGTTTGAGAAAATTCGGGATTGATGGCATCCATTTCCATCAATTTGTCATAATCCACGTCCGCTTCGGCCAGCAGCACATTCATGTGACCCGGCATCCGGCCCGCCACCGGATGGATGGCAAAGGACACCTGTTTGCCCATGGATGCCAGCAGATCCGCCAGTTCCTTGACCTGGAACTGGGCCTGGGCCAGTGCCATGCCATACCCGGGAACCACGATGATCTTCTCAGCGGCCACCAGCCGGGAAACTGCGGTGTCCAGCCCAGATTTTTCCGACGGGATCAAAGCGGCTTTTAACCGTCCCGGATCCAAAGGGTCGCCGGTTTTTTCTGACAGGTCTTTGGCCAGGGCGTCCATGATCTGCCGGAGGGTCTGTCTGGCGTTCCCCGGCAGCATCAGGGTGTTGGGGCTGGCATACAGGGGGTTCTCGACCCCGGAATACCCGGGCGCATCATCCAGGTTGCACACCACCACGGTTTTGGCTTCATGGGCCTTCAGGATGGGCATGCCCGAGATGGGGGTGCCTTCGGTTTCCATGGCCGCCGGATTCACCACGTCGCAGGCACCGATCACCAGGCACAGGTCGGTGCCGGCAAATGCTGGATTGATTTCGTCCATCTCCGCCAGCATCTCATAGTCCACACCGGCTTCGGCCAGCAGCACATTCATGTGTCCCGGCATCCGGCCCGCCACCGGGTGAATGGCAAAGGTCACCTGTTTGCCTGCGGCGGTCAGCAGGCCTGTCAGCTCGATCACCCCGAACTGGGCCTGGGCCACGGCCATGCCGTATCCGGGCACAATGATGATGGTTCGGGCCTTCCGGATCCGGTCCGCAGCGGTTGCAAACAGATCTTGTGCCGGATCCGGTTCTTTGCGCACCGGTTCAGGGGCCGGCGGTGCGGCTGGCACAACCAGCTCCGGGTCCGCCGCTCGGGGAACGGCCGGTTTTTCCGGCACAAACACGTGGTAAAGGCTGCGGTTCATGGCCCGGCACATCACATGGGTGAGGATGGACCCGGACGCCGCCACCGTGGCCCCGCAGGCGATCAGCAGCTGATTTCCGAACACCATGCCGCACAGGGCCGCCGCCACCCCGGTGGTGGCGTTCAAAAAGGAGATGAGCACCGGCATGTCCGCACCGCCCACCCGCACGGAAAAAACGATCCCGAACACAATGGCCAGCCCGAAGATCAGCAGATAAAAAACCACGGCCCCGCCTGCCGGGGCGGCAAACGCCGCCAGGATCAGCAGCACCATTGCCCCCAGATTCACCATGACCCACCGGGTATGGCGGGGAAAAATCACCGGCGTCTGCCGGATCAGGCCGGACAGCTTTCCCGCCGCCACCATGCTGCCTGAAAAGGTCACCGCGCCGATGGCAATGCCCAAAAGCCCGGAGATTTCGTTCATGGCCCCCAGGTGACGGGCCCCTCTCATCAGTTCGGCAAAGGAAAGGAAAAACGCGGCGATCCCTCCGGCCCCGTTCTGGAATGCC
>DATHSR010000374.1:0-8273 GCA_035464035.1 Desulfotignum sp.
CCAACAAGACTTTCGTTACCGATCAGTTGATCAACTGGTCACTGTCTGACACGGTTACCCGGGTTGTTCTCGCCTACGGAGTCGCCTACGGATCGGATCATCGCCTGGTGCACCGCCTGTTGCGCCAGGTTGCCGAGGAGAACCAGCGGGTATTGGGCGACCCCGGGCCCCAGGTGTTTTTCATGACCTACGGCGAAAGTACCCTGAACTTCGAAATGCGAGTCTTCGTCAAAGGCCTGGGCGATCGGCTTTATGCCACCGACGAAATTAACTGCCGGGTCGGGGAGTTGTTCGCCGAGCACAAGGTCGATATCGCCTTCAACCAGCTCGACGTCCGGCTGCGCCGTTCCGACAACGATACGCCGGAAAAAAAATCCCGTGACTCCGCGACTCGGGGGGCTTCCTCCGACCATCCACCGCCCGGTTCCACCGGCGACCCTGGCGAGTTGACTGGACAGGGAGAAGAGACGTGATCAATTTTCAACTCAATTTTAGCTGTTTTTACCGGTTTTTTTCTCTGTTGAATGAGCTGTATCAAGCGTAATTCATATTTCGACACTTCAATAAAGCTTCGAAATTTTTTTGCGTATGATCAGCGACAGTTTTAATCCCCGTCGCTTATATTTCACACAATGAACCTCAACAATCATATTGGCATCTGTGAGCGACGTCATGGTCCATATACTTAGGGGTTGTGTCAATTAATTTGGCAATCAAGCCATGTGTCTGTTTTTTTTTGAGACCCGGGTGTGGTATGTAACCGCCAGCAAAGGGTCACTGACCTATAGACAAAAGGAGAGGCCGTGCATTCATACATTCCCGGGTATATCCGGGCCAGGCAGACCGGCCGGCTGCAAAAGGCTGTTCAACTGGCCCTGGACATGCTGTGCCCATGCACCCTGTGCCCCCGGCAGTGCCGGGTGAACCGTACCGGAAACGAAACCGGATACTGCGGCACCGGCCGTCTGGCACGCGTGGCGAGATTTTCCACGCATTTCGGAGAAGAACCGCCCCTGGTGGGAGACCTGAAAACGGACAGGGCCGGGGTTGCCTGCTCAGGCCTTCTGGTGCGGCACCTGGTGATGCCAGGCCGGCTGGAAGACACCCGCCAGATCCTGGAATTTTTGAAAACCAGGGTATCACCGGACACTCATGTCAACCTGATGTCCCAGTACCGGCCCATGGGAGAAGCGTATACGGTTTCAGAACTGAACCGCCCCCTGTCTGTTGCAGAATCCAGGAAAGCGCTGCAGATGGGAAAGACATCCGGCCTGACCCTGGTGCGATAGATATGTCTGCCATCTTTGCATAGGTCCCTGAAAAAACCCTGAAGGAACGATGACCTGCGGCATGTGCAAAAACGGTCTGCGGGACGGAGCAGACCGGCCCCATATGTCTTTACATGCCCGGCAATTACTGCTACCATTAACTGCTGTTTGACTTGGATAAAAGGTATATTTCAGATGACAGAATCGCCGGACCTGCATCAGCCCGTCATGACCATCGCACACCAGGACATGGTAATGCTGCATGAGGATCATACCGTTCAGCAGGCATTGGACTACATCCGGCAACAGGGTTTTGGCGAAAAAATCATCTATTTCTATGTGGTAAGTGCAGACGGCCGATTGAAAGGAGTCATCCTCACCCGGCGCCTGCTCACCACCCCCCTGGAACAGCGCATCTCGGAAATCATGATCCAGCGCCTGATAACGAGTCCCCACACGGCATCGGTGATGCAGGCCTATGATTTGCTTTCACATCACAATCTTCTGGCGCTTCCTGTGGTGGATCCGCAGCAACAGATTCTGGGCGTGGTGGATGCCAGCACATTCACGGATGACAATCCTATCAAGGACATTGCCCAGAGAAAAAAGGAACAGCTTGAAATTCAGCGGCTTCATACCAGGCTGAGAAGCATTCTCGATCACATGCGGGACCTGGTGCTGTCTTTTTCATATCTCGATGATTTTGACAAGAACCGCATCGATGATTTTCAGTTTTTTGACGACCATCTTGTGGAAATCAACTCTTCGGCCCTGTCTTTTTATGAAGTACCGGCCTCTTATATCCTGCATAAAAAAATCAGCGTGTTTGATTTTATTTATGACACTGACAAGGAAAAGGTGCTGGCCCATTATATCGGCCTGTTTGAAAAAGGATCCGCGGAAATCACCTACCGGATCATCACCCAGAGGGGCCAGATCAAGTGGGTTCTGGATTACGGCCGTGTCGAATATATGAAATCAGGCAAGGTCAGACGGGTGAATCATATCATTGAGGACATCACCGAAAAAAAACAGGCCCTGGATGAACTCCAGGCCAGTGAGCAGAAATACCGGCGGATATTCGAACTTTCCCAGGACATGATCTATATTCTCAGCCCCGAAGGACAGATTCTGGATATCAATCCTTCAGGCATCCGGGTTTTAGGACTGACCGGCATCCAGGAAGCCCGGCAGAAAAGCATCACGGATTTCACTGTTGATGCGGAGGCCGGCAAAGCGCTGGTCAAAGAGATCCAGAAAAAAGGAGAGACCACCAAGTACCGCATGCTGGTTCAGAATCTGAAAGGAGACACTTTTGAAATCGGCCTCAATGCCATCGCCCAGAGGGATGACACCGGTAAAGCAGTTTCCTATCAGGCCATCGCCCACAACATCACCGAAGCCATCCGGCAGAAGGAACTGGAGGCCATCAGCCAGCTTGCCGGCTGTTTTGCAGATGATCTGGCGTCTCCTTTGAACGTGATCCTGATCGGCATCGATACCTTCAAAACCGTTTTGCAGGACATTGAAAAAATCATCAAACCTTTATCCGACGGTATTCCGGCAGCCGCTGTGAAAAAGATAAAAAACGAACTCCAATTCGAAGTGTCTGATGCCGCTTATTTTCTTGATGCAGCGACGGTTGCTGTTGAAGATGTCACGCAGCGGCTCACAGAGATCAGAGATCAGTACTGGCGGTTGAAAAAAGTGCCGGATGGTACCGGGGGAATTATTTACCAGAGAGCGACAAAAAAAGATTAGTCCGATTTCAGCCGAAGCAGAAAACAGCCGGCTGAATCAACGACATTAAATTTAAAAGGTGAATTGTATCAATGAATGAAAACAGTCAGAAGATAGCATTATTTATCGATGCAGACAATGCTCCGGCAAGCAAATTTGAAGAAGTACTCAGTGAAGTGGCAAAATACGGCGTAGTCACAATCAGAAAGGCTTACGGTAACTGGAAAAGCCCTACACTCAAATCCTGGGAAGATTTATTAAATGAATACGCCATACAGCCGATACAACAGTACGATCTGACGAAAGGCAAAAATGCGTCAGACATTGCGTTGGTAATTGATGCAATGGATGTGATGTATACAAAGAACATAGATGTCATGTGCTTTGTGTCATCTGACTGTGATTTCACACCCATGGTTACCCGTGCGCTTGCAGAGGGTAAAGTCGTCCTGGGTTTCGGAGAGCGAAAAACCCCTTCACCCTTTGTCAACGCGTGTTCCAAGTTTTTATACCTTGACATGGAACCCAAACAAAACGGTTCAGTCCGTGAAAAAACCAAAAATATCAAATCCGACACAAAACTCATTAATCTGCTGAGACAGGCCATAGAAGCAACAGAGGAAGATGACGGCTGGGCGGCGCTCGGTCCGGTTGGATCACATATATCCAATAAAACATCATTTGATACAAGAAATTATGGATACAAAAATTTAAGCAGTCTCATCAAGGCCATTGATCTGTTTGAGTTAAAAAGAGGCCCCGGCAACTCATACCTGGTTAAAGATAAAAGAAAGAAAAAATCAGCGTAACCAGCCATGCCACCGGACGCGCCGGGACCCACCGGTAATTTTATGTGTAAAAGCACTGCCGGGCACAAGCTGGAAAAAAAACATATCATAAATGTATGGAGAAAGATTGTTGACACAGATGATCGCTGTTACAGCAAAACAGATGCAGGAGATGGACCGCTATACCATCGAAAAGTTCGGTATTCCCGGGCGGGTGCTCATGGAGAATGCCGGCCGGGGGGCCGTGGATTTTTTCATGGAAGCATGCGACCCGACGCCGGACAGCCGGGTGGCGGTGGTGGCGGGCCGGGGCAACAATGGCGGGGACGGCTGGGTCATGGCACGGTATCTGATGGAAAAACAGATCCCGGTGACGGTGTTTCTATTGACAGCCCGGGACCGGGTGACCGGGGATGCCAGAACCAACATGGACCTGGTGGACAAGCTGCTGCCATATTTTCCTGATTGCGCCGTGGTGGAGATCCCGGATGACGCCGCCCTGGCACGGGAAAAAACCCGGCTGGCACACCATGACCTGTTTGTGGACGCCATTTTCGGCACCGGCCTGAATTCGGATGTGAGAGGAATTTTCAAAGAAGTGATCCAGTGCATCAACCAGACGAAAAAACCGGTGTTTGCCGTGGATATCCCGTCGGGTCTGAATGCCGATACCGGCGCGGTCTGCGGTGTGTGCATCAAGGCAACCGCCACGGCCACCTTTGCCTTTGCTAAGACCGGCCATCTTTTGTATCCGGGAAATGAACATACCGGCAGCCTGCGGGTCATCGATATCGGGATTCCCGGATTTGCCGCACAAAAACAGAACCTCCGGTTCCAGGTGCTGGAAAAACAGACCATTGCCCCATGGTTTCTTCCCCGACCTTTTAACAGCCACAAAGGCTTCTTCGGCCATCTGCTGATCCTGGCCGGATCTGCCGGCAAAACCGGGGCCGCGGCCTTGTGCGCCACTGCCGCCAAACGGATCGGCACCGGCCTGGTGACCCTGGGGGTGCCCGAAAGTATCCATGCCGTGATGGAGCCCATGGTGGTGGAACCCATGACCGTGGCCCTGCCGGAAACCGCATCCGGCACCCTGTCGTCCGACGGCCTGGACCGGATCCTGGCGCTGGCAGAAGACCGGCAGGCCCTGGCCATCGGGCCGGGACTAGGCACTGATCCCAACACCCGGGACCTGGTCAGATCCCTGGTGGAACACTGCCCCCTTCCCCTGATCATGGATGCGGATGCCGTCACCGCTATGGCCGGGTGCCCGGAGCTTTTCACCGCCCGGAAATCTCCGGCCGTTCTGACCCCCCACCCCGGGGAGATGGCCCGGCTGGCTGGCATCACGCCCGCACAGGTCCAGGCGGACCGGCCCGGCACCGCCAGAAATTTTGCCGGAAAATACCAGGTGATCCTGGTGCTCAAGGGGGCCCAGACCCTGATCGCTCTGCCCGACGGCCGGATCTTCCTGTGCCCTGCCGGCAACCCGGGCATGGCCACCGGCGGCATGGGAGATGTGCTCACCGGCATGATCGCCGGACTGGCGGCCCAGAAATTTTCTCTGGAAAACGCAGCCGCAGCCGGTGTTTTCATCCATGGCCTCTGCGGAGACATCCTGGCAGACGTCGTGGGCGGGTTTGGATTTCTGGCCACGGACATGGTCCAGACCATCCCCACGGCCATTCACAGGCACCTGACATGACCCGCCAGATTACCACCCGGACCGATGCACAGACCCGGGATCTGGGGTATCGCCTGGGACAGGCCGTGACCGGTCCTCTGGCCATCGCCCTCACCGGGGACCTGGGATGCGGAAAAACCACCTTTGTCAAGGGCCTGGCCCGGGGGCTGGGGGTGGATGCGCGGTATCCGGTCACCAGCCCCACCTTCACCCTGATCAATGAATACCCTGCGGACAGGGGGCTGCGCCTGTGCCACCTGGATCTTTACCGCCTGGGATCCGTGGCGGAACTGACACAGATCGGGTTTGACGATCTGTGTGATGCCGATGCGGTGATGGCGGTGGAATGGCCGGCCCTGCTCAAGTCCGACCTGTTTGCCTTCGACCTGGAACTGGTGTTTGAATTTGATTCAGATTATAACCGGATCATATCGATTTTTGCCTATGGACAGACCGGTGCAAACATGCTAAGCAGATGGTTTCCGTAAATTGTGAAACCTTTTTTTTGGAGTTATTATGGCACTCAGAGTACAAAAATTCGGGGGCACATCAGTGGCGGATATCGAACGGATATCCCGGGTGGCGGACCGGGTGGCCAAGGCCCATGCTGCCGGCGACCAGATGGTGGTGGTGCTCTCGGCCATGGCCGGCGTGACAGACAAGCTCATTTCCCTGGCCAGACAGGCGGCGGCAACACCGGACAAGCGGGAACTGGATGTGCTGCTGGCCACCGGAGAACAGACCACCGCAGCCCTTTTGGCCATGATCCTCAAATCCCGGGGATACCGCGCCAAATCCTTTCTGGGATTCCAGGCCGGCATCCACACAGACCAGACACCGGGCAAGGCCAGAATTCTGGATATCGACTGCCAGAAAATCCAGAAGGCCCTGGATCAGGGGCATATCTGCGTGGTGGCCGGGTTCCAGGGCGCTGATGACAACGGCGATATCACCACCCTGGGCCGGGGCGGGTCAGACACCTCGGCCGTAGCCATTGCCGCATCGCTGAAGGCCGATGTCTGTGAAATCTTCACGGATGTGGACGGGGTGTACACCACAGATCCCAGAATCTGTGACAAAGCCAGAAAAATCGACCGGATCTCCTACGAGGAGATGCTGGAAATGGCCGTGCTGGGGGCAAAAGTCCTTCAGATTCGGTCCGTGGATTTTGCCAAAAAATACAATATTCCTTTGCACGTCAGATCATCATTCAATGAGGAGGACGGAACCATGGTCGTCAATGAAAGCGCGGATATGGAAAGCGCGGTGGTATCAGGTGTCACCTGTGATATGAATGAAGCCCGGATCACCCTCAAACGGGTACCGGACCAGCCCGGCATCTCCGCCCGGATTTTCGGCCCCCTGGCGGATGCCGAAATCATGGTGGACATGATTATCCAGAACACCCGTACCGGCGGAGAAACCGACCTGACCTTCACCGTGACCAAGGATGATTTTGAACGGGCTCTGGAAATTTCAAAGACGGTGGCCAAAGAAGTGGGGGCCGAGGATGTGCTCACCGCCACAGAGATCGCCAAGGTTTCGGTGATCGGCCTGGGCATGAAAAGCCATTCCGGTGTGGCCGCCACCATGTTCAAGGCCCTGGCGGATGAAAACATCAATATCCGGCTGATTTCCACCTCCGAGATCCGGATTTCCTGCGTGATCCTGGCCAAATATGCGGAACTGGCCGTGCGGGCTTTGCATACCGCCTTCGGGCTGGACAGGGAGGATTAGGCGGCATCTGATTTTTCATGCCCGCCGTCGGTTTTCTCAGACCGGCCCCTGGTTATCCAGGGCTGTCTCAATTTCATCGATTATTTTCTGGGCCGCCCCTGCCGGATCATCTGCATCCCGGATGGGGCGGCCGATCACCAGCAGGTCACTGCCCTGGCTGATGGCCTGGGCCGGTGTGGTGATCCTTTTCTGATCATCTTCCGGGGTCAGGCTCCAGGCCGGACGGATACCGGGGGTGACCGCCAGAAAATCCCTGCCGAACCGGGCTTTGATGTCCCGGGCTTCCCGTCCGGAACATACCACCCCCCGGCAGCCGGCATCATGGGCCAGTGCTGCCCGCAGCATGACCAGTTCCATGGGGTCGGCTGAAAAACGGTCTGAAAATCCGCCGGCGGCGAGGGTATCGCCGTCATTGTCCGTAAGAAGGGTCACACCCAGGATTCCGACCCGGTCCCGGGCCCCCTGGACCGCCATCTCCAGCATTTTTTTTGAAGAACACCCATGCACCGTGGCCAGATCCACCCCCAGGTCCGCCACCCGGGCCATGGCCCGGAACACCGTAGTGCTGATGTCATGGAGCTTGAGGTCCAGGAAAATACCGGCAGCGCTCAGGTCCCGGACCATCTTCACCGCATCCGGTCCATAACGGATGAACAGCTCCAGCCCGATCTTGAACATGCCCACATGGGTGTCCAGCTGTCTGACCAAAGATTTTGCCGCTTCTATTTCGGCCACATCCAGTGGAAATACGATATAGTCCCTGCCTGTCCTGTTCATGGTTTTTCCTTTGAATGAATCGTTGCGCATCAGGGCCTGGAATCCTGATCCCCGGGCCGGGCCTGCATGCCCTGACCGGCAGAACACCTGGTGCTGGATGTTAAGCAAAAACCCCTGTTTTGTCAACCCGCATACCGGCCGGATGGTGTCCGGCCTGCCGGTGCCGGGCGGCCTGCCGGCGGGTCAGAAGACCCGTGCCGGGGGATGCCTGAGGGTCTCACCCTCTGCCGTGTCTGACATGGCGTAGGGCATGCTCTGCTGAACGGCAAAAACTGCGGG
>DATHSR010000375.1:0-2880 GCA_035464035.1 Desulfotignum sp.
TATACCGGCCGGTCTGCACAGCCGGTGATCACCAGGCCGTCAAACCCGGCCCGTTTGAGATAAGGCCCGAAATATCCGCCCAGGTTGCCGCAGCAGAACCCTTCAGGCAGGGTCATGGGGGATTTGCCGGCCGCCACGAACCGGGAAGCGCCCTGGGCACCGGTGGCCCCCAGCGGGCCGGTCATGAAAATCAGGGGATTGTCCGGTGCCAGCGCCCCGGTATCCGGCGGAACCATTTCCCAGTAGAGCCGGGTGGCAATGCCCCTGCCCCCCAGGTAGTCGCCCGCATAGGCCAGGGTGTCCAGCCGGGTGACGGCGCCATCAGACAGATCGACATGCAGGATGCTGCCGGTCCACCCGGAAGGGTCGTGCCGACCGAAAGCAGATGTCATGACTGCACCTCCTGAAACGTGTCTTTAAACCGTGTTCCGGTGTCGCTGTTTCCTGACCGCCTGTAACTGCTGCCATACCTGCGCCACCTGTTTCTTTGTCTGTTCCAGATCCCGGCTGTTGTCGATCACGTAATCGGCATGCGGTTTTTTTTCATCCGCTGACAGCTGGGAACCGATGATGGCGCCGGCGGTTTCCAGGGAGATGCCGTCCCGGTCCGCCAGCCGTTTCAACTGGATATCCCGGGGCAGATACACCACGATCACCTTGTGGAACAGGTGCTGGATATTGAGTTCAATCAGCAGGGGGACCGCCACCTGGATGATGGCATCCGGACTGCCGGCGGTCAGGTCTTCCACCTGGGTCAGAAACGCATTGAAAATCAGCGGATGGGTGATCTGTTCCAGGTGTTTGCGTTTGTTCACATCAGAAAACACGATGTCTGACAGGGCTTTCCGGTTCAACGTGCCGTCCGGTTGAACGACCCGGGAACCGAAACATGAAACAATCCGGTCATACCCCGGTGTGCCGGGTGCCACCACCTCCCTGGCGATCCGGTCAAAATCGATGAGCGGTGACCCCAGGTCCTGGAGCATCCCGGATACCGTGGATTTGCCGCAGGCGATGCTGCCGGTGACCGCCACCATCAGGCAGTTGTGCTGTCTGCAGTTTTTCTCAAGACTGTCCGCCACCTGGCGGATCACCTTTTTCACGGCCGGGCCGGGTTCCCGGACAGCCGCCAGACCCGTCTCAGTCATCCGTCTGCCAGCTCTGGTAACGGTCCCTGGACCAGCGCAGATATTTCATCAGCTCCCAGTTGACATAGTCCGGATCAAAGGCGTCACTGTCGTAATGTCCGCCGAACCAGTCCGTAAACGCCGCATATTCCTTGTGATCAGGATCACTCATGATGTCGCAGAACTCAGCATACCCCGGGGCGCCTCCCACATCTTCGGGCGGGCAGGCCCGTTGCCCATCAAGACACAGAATGTCCGCCCAGCGGTCCGCATCCGCATACCGGCTGTCTTCTATGATCAATTCATGCTCCCAGCCATCCCCGAAGTCATAGATGTACCCGAAGGTCCGGCCTGTCTGCCGGATCAGATCCGCCAGCCGGTATCTGCCGGACTCAAGCCCGTCCTGTCTGGATTCCGGGTATTCGGTATAGCGCTTTTTCCCGATGGTGAATTCATGCAGATGGCAGTCCTCCCATCCCATGACAATCTGAATGACATCATGCAGCCGGTCCAGAGAGATATCGGCCGGCACCACAAACCGCCGCCAGATTTCCGGCTCGATGTCGAGCAGCCTTATTTTCAGCAGATAAAACCGGTCACTCATTTTTGCACCTCACGTTATGGGTGAGCCCCCCATCCTTTACGGACCCGGTTTCATTTCCGGCCGTTTTCAGATGCAGGGAGCGCAGTAAACTTTCCTGCCAGACCGGGCCAGGATATTTACTGTTTTTTTTTCCACATTTCAGTGCATCCACTATGACACAGGGCGCATTACCGTTCAAGCATCAACAGGAAAAAAAGGGGGCCGGAAGCAAGATCACAGGTCCATTTTCTGGAGCGGCGGCGGAAACCCCTGCTCTGCGGCAGCCCTGTATTTGCCGTACACATAGGACTCATAAACCGCCGGGTGATCCAGGAGGGTATTGATCTGTGAATCCAGTTGGATCCGTTTTTCGTTCTTTTTCCATCTGTTCCAGTCTTCAATGGTTTCCCAGGTCCCGATGACCACCACCATTTTGGTGTTTTCCGTATTGATCAGGGTTTCCCCGGAAATATAGCCCTTCTGATCCATGGCATGGAAGCGGAGGGTTTTGAGTTGTAAAAAAAATTCCTTTTCCTTTCCCTGGGTGACCTCTCTTTTGATCATGACTTTGACAATCATCATGCCCTCCTTTTTTATGGTTTTTTTCAGCTGGGTGGGTTTTCAGGGGTATTCCGGTCAGGAATATCCGTTAATTGCATTTAGTCCATTATAGAAACCCTTGCCCACAGGGCCAGGGTTTCTATAATGGACTAAAATAAGACCTGCCTTTATTTTGTCTTACCCTCATATTGTGAAATAATGAACCGGGAAGGAAAAATCAAGTGGATTTCCTGACTGGCTGTTTCAAGACGAGCGCTATTCCTTTGTAAACAATGGAAAAATAAAACCCATCAACACGGAATTTGAATCCGGGATGACGGGTTTTTATTTTTAAAATATGGTGGGGGTTGCGTCGAACTGGCACAGCGATGAAACGATCCTTGTGGGTTTTGTTAACATTCAGGTGGTGCCGGTCTGGCGGGATCTCCGGAGAAGAAAGCACCTTTGGCCAGACTTCCCATTGCGCCGGAGCGGTTTCCGGTCTCGATACACTGTGGCGGATCGGCTCGCACTGCATGAAGATGAGCGGCTGATGCCCGTCGCGGCGTATCGAGGTGGCGGTCAGGGCCACCACAAATTTCGCCTAACCGGCGCCTGCTCGTACATGCA
>DATHSR010000376.1:0-3493 GCA_035464035.1 Desulfotignum sp.
AAAAGGGGCCATGTGTCATTCTGCGCATCAACGGGAAGGCCCGTCATATCTGCATAAAAATGCAATTCTGCATATTTCCGGGAAATATTTTCTTAAATCCCTGTTATTAAAGATTAAAAACATTTTGACAGTCGGCAGGGGGGCAGAAAAAGAATGCATTTTAGCATAATTTTTTGCGGCTGGGGGGCGGCAGCGGTTTTCGATTCACCTGAAAAAAGGCAGTGTTGCTGCATGGCACGGTAATTGCTGACTTTCCATCCCGTACACCAGGGGAATTTGTCAACCGTATAAACTTTTATTCAGGAGGTAAGTATGGCAAGAAAACGAGCGACCCAATGGACCCGACTGCTGGCAGCAGCCCTGTCTTTCACCGTTATTGTGGGCATGGCAGCCATGGTGCAGGCCCAGACATTCCGGTTCACCTGCCAGAATGTCAATGCCATGGAGCATCCCGGCTGGCAGGTGATCGCCCAGATGGCCGATGATCTGAGAATCATGAGTGAGGGAAAGATTCTCATCGACCAGGTGGGTCCCGGCGGCCTGGTGGGATCCCCCCAGACCTTTGAGGCCACCGGATCCGGGGCCATTGACATGGCCATTACCTATGGCGCCTACCATGGCGGGATCGTGCCCGTGGCCGCCACCAGTTTTGCCCTGCCCGGAGATCCCAGGGACATGTGGGAAACCCTGAATTTCTATTATGACGAAGGCGGTCTGGACTTTCTGCGGACCCAGTATGAAAAGCACGGGGTTTACTATGCCGGCGCCATGGTCTGGCCCGGATACGCCATGTTCTCCAGAAAACCGGTGGAAAGCCTGGATGACGTAAGAAAGCTCAAGGTCCGGGCGGCCGGGACCATGGCCACCATGCTGCACCGCATGGGCGTGTCCACCACCTTCATTCCCTTTGCCGAAATTTACGTGGCCATGTCCCGGGGGGCCATCGATGCCACGGTCAGCGGGTCCCATGCGGAAAACTATCTGCAGAACCTGCACGAGGTCGGCAAATACATGGTGGTGCCTGATTTTTCCGGGGTACAGACCCTGGAAGTGCTGGTGAACAAAGCCAAGTTCGACAGCATGCCGGACCATCTCAAGCTCATGTTTGAAACCGCGATTCACAAAGCCTCCCTGGATTTTACCAGGACATTCATGAAGATGGAAAAAAGCGCGGAAACCGACATGCTCAAGGCCGGCGTGGTCAAGGTGGAACTGCCCCAGGCCACGGTGGATGAAATCAAGAAAGCCGCCGATGCCATCTGGGATGAAGTGGGTGAAAAAGATGAATTTTCCGCCCAGTATATTGAAATGATCCGCAAAAATCTCAAAGACCTCGGATATTAACCCACAACCCCGGCGGTTTTGGGCCGCGCAACCCGCCCGGAACCGCCGGCGGACATATTTTTGAAACACACCAAAAACAAGGGGAAACCATGCGGAAACTGGAACAATCCATCGCGTTTGTCGGGGGCATGAACCGAAGGCTGGGGATGATATCATCCTTTGTGCTGGTCCTGATCATGCTTTTTTTATGTTATGAGGTGTTGATGCGTTATTTTTTCAACTCCCCCACCATCTGGGTCCATGAGCTGTCCGGTTTCTCCTTTGCCTTTTATCTGGCCCTGACCGGTCCGTGGCTTTTGCAGCGCAAAGAGCATGTCAGTGTGGATATCGTTTACACCCGGTTTCCGCAGCGGTTCAAGCTGTTTGCGGACATCATCGCCTACCTGGTGTGCCTTGCTTTTTTTGTGGTTCTTTTCTGGGTGGGGGGCAAGGACATGCTGCACAGCTTCAAGATAAACCAGCATTCCTACACCGTGTGGGGGCCTCCCCTGGGTCCGGTGAAATTCTTTGTTCCCCTTGCCGCAGCCCTGTTTATCCTTCAGTCGGTGGCAGGCATCTGTGAGACAGTTCTCAACTTCAAAAAGGAATCCGCAAAATGAGCCCGGTCATCATTGTTCTGTTAATGTTTCTTGTGCTGGTGGTGCTCTTTGTTCTGGGAACACCGGTGGCATTCGCGCTTGGGACCGTGGGCCTGGCCTTTATCGTCACCGTGCTGGGGCCGGCCAAACTCCAGATTCTTCCCCATGCGGTGTTTGCCCAGATGTCCGGGGAGGTGCTCATGGCCATCCCGCTGTTCATTCTCATCGGCAGCCTGCTGGACAAGTCCGGGATCGCCGATGACATGTTTGAGCTGATCTACAAGTGGCTGGGGCCCATGCCCGGGGGGCTGGCCGTGGGCACGGTCCTGGTGTGCGTCATCATCGCCGCCATTGTGGGGATCGTGGGGGCCGCCACCGTGACCATGGGGCTCATCGCCCTGCCGGCCATGCTCAGCAGAAACTATAAAAAAGAGATCGCCATCGGCTGTATTTCCGGCGGCGGGGCCCTGGGATTTCTCATTCCCCCCAGTGTGACCATGATCGTTTATTCGTCGGTAACAGGGGTTTCCATCGGCAAGATGTTTTTAGGCGGGATTCTTCCCGGGCTGCTGCTGGCCGCTTTGTACATCATCTACATCATCATCAGAAGTTTTGCCCAGCACGGCATCTGCCCGGCCATACCCAAAGAGGAGCGGGCCACCTGGGGTGAGAAATTTCTGGCCCTCAAAGGACTTTTTCTGCCGTTTCTGCTGATTTTTTCCATCATGGGAACCATTTTCATGGGCCTGGCCACCCCCACGGAAGCGTCGGCGGTGGGTGCCCTGGCCGCCATCGGGGTGGTGGGCCTCCACGGCAAGCTGTCCTGGGACGTGTTTTCTTCATCGTTGTTTCGAACCGCCCGGCTGGGCAGCATGGTGCTGTGGATCATCATCGGGTGCCTGGCGTTCTCCACGGTGATCAACTCCCTGGCGCTTCCCTCATTTTTGACCCAGATCATCAAATCCGTGGGCCTTAATCCCTGGACCGTCCTCATTGCCATGATGATCAGTCTCTTTTTTCTGGGTATGATCATGGACGATCTGCCCATTATCATGATCACCACGCCCATCTATGTACCCATCATTGCCAGTCTGGGTTTCGACCCCATCTGGTACGGGATACTGTTTATTTTGAACATGCAGATGGCCTATTTGACGCCCCCGTTCGGATTTGTGCTTTTTTACATGAAAGGCGTGGTGCCGGAAGGCATTACCATGGGAGACATTTACCGGTCCGTGGGGCCGTTTATCTTTCTTCAGGCCATCGGCCTGATCATCGTCATGCTTTTCCCCCAGATCTGTTTGTGGCTGCCCTCGATGATGGGGTGATGAAAGATTTAGGATATTGACAGGGGATTTTTTTGATTCGAAACCAGGAACTGATTATGGAAAACACAGACAGCAAGGTGATGCGGCTGCACCAAGCCGTTGAGAAGTATGTCACAGACGGGTGCCACCTGTCCATCGGCGGGTTCACCTTGAACCGGAACCCCATGGCTGCGGTGCACGAGATCATCCGGCAGAAGATAAGAGATCTGCATGTGTACGCCCACTCCAACGGCCAGGGTGTGG
>DATHSR010000377.1:0-2269 GCA_035464035.1 Desulfotignum sp.
ATGTCCGCCACCATCTTGATGCAGTCCTTGGGGGCCACATCAATGCAGGCCGAACAGTAGATGCACCGCAGGGGATCAATTTCATATTTCAGGTTGCACAGATAGCAGCGGCGGGATTCGGTATGGGCCTGATCCGGATCAAACCCGGTTTCCACCTCTTTTTTCGGGTCTGCCACCCGTTGCCCCATGTCAAGGGTGTTCATGGGGGTTCTGGCAATGAAGTCATCGGATCTGGGCCGGTCGGTGGTGGCGTGGGGCTCCAGGCGCACCACGGTTTTTTTCCGGGTCAGCCCGGTCAGGTAACGGTCCAGTGCCAGGGCGCAGGAACGGCCGCCGGCAATGGCGGAGATCACATCCGTGGACCCGGTGACAAAATCGCCGGCCGCAAACACCTTTTCCATGGCCGTGGTGTGGGCATCCCTGTCCATGCCGGTGAGACCTGCCGACACATCCGCCGGATCCGGGGACTGGCCTAAAGCCAGGATCACGCTGTCACAGGGCAGGTCGAATTCCGATCCCGCTATGGGTTCGGATGTTTTAAACGGCGGACGGTCCAGCGGTTTCATCCGGGTTCGGACAAACCGAATACCGGAGACCGTTCCGTTTTTTCCCAGGATTTCTGCCGGCTGCACCAGGCTTTCCACATCAATGCCTTCAAATCGTGCCTCATGCTTTTCCGCCTCATCGATGCGCATATCATCCATGGTTTTGCGGATATACATGGTGACCTGTGAGCCCCCCAGCCGGACGGCGGACCTTGCACAGTCCACTGCGGTGAATCCGGCACCGATGACCGCCACGGTATTTCCCACATACGGGGTTTCACCGGCATTGACCTTTTTCATGAAATCCAGACCGTTGTATACGTGTTGAAGGGCTTCACCTTCAACACCCAGGGTCCGGGGTTTCATGCATCCGGCTGCCACCACCACCCCGTCAAATCCCTGGGCCAGTTCCTCCAGGGAGATGTCGGTGCCCACGGCCTGACCGGTTTTCAACGTCACCCCCAGGCGCAGGATATTGTTGATTTCACCCAAGAGTTGATCCCGGGGCAGACGAAATTCCGGAATCCCGTACATCAGCATGCCGCCGGGTTTTTCCATGCTCTCAAAAATCACCACGGAATGCCCCAGAATGGACAGATCATGGGCTGCGGCCAGGCCGGCCGGGCCGGACCCCACCACGGCCACCCGCCTGCCCGTCGGGGTGTACAACCCCTGGATAATCCGATGCAGGGGGGATTTAAAGTCGGCACAGGCCCGTTTCAGATGACAGATGCCCACACTGTCACCGTTGTCGGGTTCCCCGTGGCGACAGGCGGTTTCACAGGGCCGCGAACAGATGCGGCCCAGAACCCCGGGCAGGATATTGGCTCCCCGGTTCAGTTCATAGGCCCGGCTGTAGCGTCCATCATGGATACACCGGATATAGCCGGGAATATTGGTTTTTGCCGGACACGCCTCCTGGCAGGGAATACTTTTGGCGACCTGACCCAAGTCCCTGGGATCGGTGGAATAGGCGATCTGTTTCACCGAACGGGTGGCAACCGTCCGGTTTTTATCCTTGAAGTGTTGTTCTTCCCTGGCATAGAGACCGTTCGTTTTCAATGGTTCCCCCATGAGTTCTGTTGACGGCTGTCTGGTGCGATGGGACATCACCGGCAAAAAGGATATCATAAAAAAAACAAATGTCCAAAGCAAAAATATCCCCGGCCGGGGCGGTCCGAGGCATCACCATATTCATTTGACAAACACCTGTCATTCGCCTGAATGCGTTACAGGAAATTATGCCTCTTTTTGAGAGATGATTCGCAGTTTTCGCCACAAGGCGGCCCGGCTGATTCCCAGCAGTTCCGCCGCCCTGGTTTTGTTGCCTTCGGCCGCTTCTATTGCCGAAACAATATGCTGCTGCTCCATCTGTGCAAGGGTTGGAAACGATGCCTGCCGAAGGGAGGAAACACCGGACACAGAATTTTGATGCCCTTCACGCGTCAGAAGGCGTTCAGGCATATCTTCTGGCACCATCATCTCCCCTTGGGCCAGAATAACGCCGCGTTCAATGATATGATGCAGCTCCCGGACATTTCCGGGAAACGGGTATTCGTTAAATATTTTATACACCGCTTCTGAAATACCTGACACCTTTTTCTGAAACGACTGGGTGATCTGGTCCAGGAAATATCGACACAAAATGGGAATATCCTCTTTTCTTTCCCTCAGCGGCGGAATGTCCAGTTCAATCCCCCGGATCCGCTCATAGAGTTTGCTGT
>DATHSR010000378.1:0-3279 GCA_035464035.1 Desulfotignum sp.
AGAATCCGGTGGAAACGGCGGTCCTTTTTTTTTAAAATATCCATGATATGAAATGCAATGGCCTCTCCTTCCCGATCCGGGTCCGGGGCCAGGTAAACATCCTCACACTCACGGGCAATTTTTTTCAAATTTGCGATAACAGTGGCTTTGTCCTTGATATTGACATATTCGGCTGTGAAGTTGTTTTCCACGTCTATCCCCAGGCTCTTTACCGGCAGATCCCGGATATGGCCGGCACTTGCAGCCACCTGAAACTCATTTCCCACATATTTTTTCAATGTTTTGATTTTGGTAGGGGATTCGACAATGATAAGCGGTTTAGCCAAAATAACTCCTTTATGAGATAGAAAAATAATTGCCGGGGTGATGTATGATCCTCCCCTTCAACTCAAGCTCCAGCAGAACAGCAGACACCACGTCACTGGTCATCCGGCTGGCTTCAATGATCTGGTCGATATGCCGGGGATATGCATCCAGCAGCTCCAGGACCGCCTGCTCCTCATGTTTTGGTACGGACTGTGAGGATGACTGTCCTGCTGCGGTTTCATCCGCCGGCTCGATGGCATGTTCAATATGAACCAGATGTGACAGCTCCTCTATCACATCCTCCACCCGCTCCACCAGTTTGGCGCCCTGTTTCAGCAGATAGTGCGTTCCCCGGCTTTTCTGGGACAGGATACTGCCGGGAACGGCAAACACTTCCCGGTTATATTCAGCCGCCAGCCTGGCGGTGATCAGAGAGCCGCTTTTTTCTGCCGCCTCCACCACCACAGCGCCGCATGACAGGCCGGCGATGATCCGGTTTCTCACAGGAAAATTATACGGAAACGGGTCGGTGTCAAGTTTAAATTCAGAAATCACACCCCCTTGCTGCATAATCTTACTGTACAACCCGCTGTTTTCCCGGGGATAAATTTTTTTGAGACCGGAACCCAGGACCGCAATGGTTTTTCCGGTACTGTCCAAGGCCCCGAGATGGGCAGCGGTGTCAATTCCCCTGGCCATGCCGCTGACGATGCAAAATCCCCTGTCAGCCAGTTTCCGGGCCAGATCCCTGGCTGCCCGCATCCCGTAAGAAGAGGCCGCTCTGGATCCTACAATGGCGATGCAGGGTGTTTCCGGTTCCAGAACGCCTTTGCAGGTCAGAATCGGAGGCGGGTCTGGAATGGCTTTTAACAGCGCAGGGAACTGGGGGGCATTCCGGGTGATGATGCTGATCCCCTGATCCAGGGTCTGCTGGAGTTCTTTTTGGGCTGCCGGGAGATATTGTTTCTGATTATGGATGCCCGTGATGGTTTTTGGAGAAATACCGGGTATCTGTGCCAGGACCTCGGGTGGGGCGGACAGCACCTGCTCCGGGCTGCCAAATACCTGGAGCAGGTGGGTGTATTGCCGGTTTCCCACACCGGGGATCTCTCTTAGAAGAAACCAGGGCAGGTATGCGGGAGATTCCGGTTCCATTCCGCCCCTGCAGGATCAGCTGGTTTGTGACCGGAATCTTGACATTATTTCTGTCCTTTCACAGATGCGGCCAGAACAATGGGGGTTGCCACAAATATGGAGGAATAGGTACCGATCACCACCCCCACAATCATGGCAAAAGCAAAGTTATGGATAATCTCTCCGCCCAGAAAAAACAGTGACAGCAGCACAATCAGCGTGGTGGCAGATGTCAGGATGGTCCGGGACAGGGTCTGATTGATGCTCTGGTTGAAAAGTTCGGGTAAAACCGACTTTTCGGATTCTCCCTTGATGTTTTCCCGGATTCTGTCAAATACAATGATGGTATCGTTTAAAGAATATCCGATAATGGTCAAAAGTGCGGCAATAATGGGCAGTGAAAAGTCCATATTGAGAATGCAGAAAATCCCCACCGTGATGAACACGTCATGGATCAGGCAGATCAAGGCCCCCATGGCGTACTTGAGCCGGAGGCGCCAGAACAGGACCAGGGACACCAACAGTGCCCCGGTGATCAGTATGGGCATGCTGACATTGAAAACAGATAAAAAGTAGACCACTGCCATCAAAGCACCGGCCGTCACGCCGGAAAGCAGCCATTTGAGTTCAAACCGGCCGGATATGTAGATGGTAATGAACAGAAGCGAGAAGAAGATCGCCAGCAGGGCCTGTTTTTTCAGGTCATCCCCCACCTGGGGGCCCACCATTTCCATGCGCCGGACTTCCGGCGTCAATCCGGTTCCCTAGGAAATGGCACTGGAAACCGCCTGGGCCAGGCCGGCACCGGCCGTTTCGATACTGGCGGTCCGGATCAGAAATTCATGGGTTTCAGGTTCCCCGAAATTCTGGACCGACAGGTCCTTGAGATTCAGTCCGGCCAGGCTTTCCCGTAACTGTCCAATGGATACTTCCTGGTTGAACTTCACCTGGACCAGTGCCCCGCCCGCAAAATCAATGCCGTAGTTCGGGCCGTTGTTGACAATCAGGCCGGCAATGCTGGCAATGATGAGCAGGGCGGAAAAAACAAACCCGATCTTTCGTTTTCCCAGAAAGTCTATATTGATATCAGACTTGATCAGCTGCATGATGACAATTCCTTTATATGCTCAGTCGTGAGACGGTTTTTCTCTGCAACACCAGTTCAAAGATCGATCTGGACAGAACCAGGGCGGTGAAAAGGCTGGCAACGATCCCCAGGCCCAGTGTCACGGCAAATCCCTTGACAGGTCCTGTGCCGAATTGAAACAGAACGATGGCGGCAATCAGTGTGGTGACGTTGGCATCCAGAATCGTCAGGGCTGCCCTTTCAAAACCGGCATGAACGGCTGCGGCCGGCGTCTTTCCCCATCGGAGTTCTTCTCTGATCCGTTCAAAAATGATGACATTGGCATCCACAGCCATACCGATGGTCAGAATAATACCGGCGATGCCCGGCAGGGTCAGTGTGGCCTGAAATGCGGCCAGACCCCCGCCAATGAGAATGATATTCATGATCAAGGCCAGATTGGCAATCAGTCCGGCTTTCTGGTAATAAATGCCCATGAAGATGAGGATCAGTGCGCCGCCCACCAGCATGGAGATCATTCCCATACGGATGGAATCCGCCCCCAGGGTGGGACCCACGGTTCTTTCCTCGATGATGTTCACCGGCGCGGGCAGAGAACCGGCCCGCAGGGCAATGGCCAGGTCTTTGGCCTCATTCATGGTGAAATTGCCGGTGATCACCGCTTTGCCGCCGGCAATCCGGTCCTGGATCACCGGGGCTGAATACACGGTATTGTCCAGTACGATGGCCAGTCTCTTTTTGATGTTTTCACC
>DATHSR010000379.1:0-3876 GCA_035464035.1 Desulfotignum sp.
TCAATGCCGATGCCTTCTCCGGCAGTAGGGGGCATGCCGTACTCCAGGGCTTCCACGTAATCGGCATCCATGATGTGGGCCTCATCGTTTCCATCGTCCCGCTGCTGCACCTGCATGAGGAACCGGTTGTACTGATCTTCCGGGTCATTGATCTCGGAAAATCCATTGGCAATCTCCCGGCCGGCGATGAACAGTTCAAACCGGTCCGTAAGGGTTTCGTCTGTCTCGCTTTTCCGGGACAGGGGCGACACCTCCACCGGATACCCGGTGATAAACGTGGGCTGAATCAGCTTGGGTTCCACCAGGATGTCAAAGAGTTTGGTGAGGATCTTGCCGTGGCTTTCGGTTTTGGTGATCTGAATCTGTTTTTCACGGGCAAAGGCCAGCAGGGCTGTTGTGTCATGGAGAATGTCCGGATCCAGACCGCCCATGGCAGACAGGGAGGCCATCATGGGCATCCGCTGCCATCCCTGTTTGAAATCAATGGTGTGACCCTGGTAGTCAATGGTTGTGTCCCCGGTGATTTCCGTTACAATGGCGGCAAACATCTCTTCGGTCAGGTCCATCAAATCATGGTAGTCTGCATAGGCCTGGTAAAACTCCACCATGGTGAATTCGGGATTGTGCCGGGTGGAAACCCCTTCATTTCTGAAGTTGCGGTTGATTTCAAAGACCTTTTCAAATCCGCCCACCACCAGGCGCTTCAGATAAAGTTCGGGTGCGATCCGTAAAAACAGCGACATCCCCAAAGCATTGTGCCAGGTTTTAAAGGGTGTGGCTTCCGCTCCGCCGGGCAGCGGCTGCATCATGGGAGTTTCCACTTCCATGAATCCATGGTCTTCAAAAAACCGGCGCATGGCAGACACGATCTGGCTTCTTGTGACAAAAATTTTGCGGGTTGCCTCATTCATGATCAGGTCCAGGTAGCGCTGGCGGTAGCGTTTTTCCGGGTCCTTGATGCCGTGAAATTTTTCCGGCAGCGGCCGCAGGGCTTTGGACAGGAGCCTGAAATCGGTGGCCAGGATGGTCCATTCTCCGGTTTTTGTCTGGAACAGCGGTCCGGTCACACCGATGAAATCACCGATATCCAGTTTCTTGAACAGATCATAGGTGTCATCCCCCACCTTGTTCTTCTGGATGTAGACCTGCATCTGCTCTGATCCGTCCTTGAATCTTGCAAATGAGGACTTGCCCATCTTGTTGACGGCCATCATGCGGCCCGCCAGTTTAAATTTCCGTCCGTTTTCCCCCAGCGCAGACGGGTCGTCGGCAATGATTTTACGGAGCTGGGCCACGGTGCATGAGATTTTGAAATCATTGGGATAAAGGGGGATTCCCTTTTCCCGGATGGCGGCTATTTTCTCTTTTCTGACCTGAATAATCTGGGTGTCTTTGTCCATGGGGTATATTGCTTTCGTTAGATTCCTTTATGGGAGTAACCATGTAAAACATAGTTAAATAGCTTGTTTGGGATGGGTTTGTCAAGATTTTGTTGGCAACCGGTTCCAGGGCCGCGGGTTTTGGGGATTTCACGACAGCCCGCGGTTTTTTCAGACCAAAGACCCGTCGAGCGGGCCAAGGTCAGCCAATGCCGCCGGCCATGGAAAAGATGGGGAGATACATGGCAATCACCAGTCCCCCCACGATCACCCCAAGAAAAATCAGCATCACGGGCTCAATCAAGCCGGTGATGTTTTTTACGGACTGGTCCACTTCGGCGTCATAAAAATCAGCTATTTTCCCCAGCATGGTATCCAGGGCACCGGTGGATTCCCCCACTGCAATCATGGCGCAGGCCATGGCGGGAAACACCCCGCTTTCCTGCAGGGGTTCCGCCATGGACCGGCCTTCTGAAATGCCGGATTTGATGTCACTGATGGCAGATTCCACGGTCTTGTTTCCAGCTGTCCGGCCGGCGATATCCAGGGTTTCAAGAATGGACACGCCGGATGCGATCATGGTGCTGGTGGTCCGGGTGAATTTGGCCACCGCCACTTTTTGGATCAGACTGCCGATGACCGGCAGCCGAAGAGACAGGTGATCCATCAGAATACGGCCCTTTTGGGTTTTGTACAACCGCCGGGCTAGCAGTAGAACCCCGATGGTTCCGGCGAGTATATATCCGATATGGGACACCACGAAATGACTCAATGCCACCACCATCAGTGTCGGGCCCGGCAGGGCCGATCCCATGCCGGCAAACATCTGCTCAAACACCGGAATCACAAATACCAGGATAATGCCCACTACTGCAATGGCGACGGCAATGGTGATGATCGGATAGATCATGGCGCCCCGGACCTGTTTTTTGAGCGTGGCGGTTTTTTCCATATACAGGGAAAGGCGATCAAGGATCACATCCAGAATACCGCCCGCCTCTCCGGCGGCGATCATGTTCACAAACAGCGCATTGAAATCATCGGGAAATTTTTTCAATGCATCGGCAATGGTTTCCCCTGATTCCACTGACACTTTGATCTGTTTCAGATGTTTTTTAAAAGTGGGGTTTTCCTGCTGGGCCTGGAGAATCTCAAGACACTGCAGCAGGGGCAGTCCGGCATTGATCATGGTGGACAACTGCCGGGCAAAAATGATGACATCCGCTTCTTTGACCCTGGGCTGCAGAAATTCAATGTTTTCAAACAGATCTTTGGGTTTCTTTCTGATTCTGCCCGGGGTGATTTTTCTTCTCAGGAGCACCGTTCTGACCTGCTCCGGGGAGATGGCTTCCATTTCTCCCTTTACAGGCCGGCCTTTGACGTTTTTGCCTTTCCACAGATAGACTGCCGGCATATGGCTTCCTTACATGCTGGATGGGCAGGACCGGGGCCGGATTTCTGGACCCGGCAGCTGCAGATTTAACAGGGAACCTTAAAATTTGTAAAATTGAAATAAATAGTCTATATAACATCCGTTATTCAATCTCAACAGGAGTTGTCACGTGCCCCAGAAAAAAAAAGGGATCCGCGCCAGAACCATTATCACCAGCCATCTGAATGCGGATTATGACGCCATAGCCGCCATGCTCGCCGCTCAGAAACTCTATCCGGAAGCGTTGATCATCTTTCCCGGTTCCCAGGAAAAAAGTCTGCGGGATTTTTTCATCCATTCCATGGGCTATCTGTTCAACATGGCAGACCCTTCGGCCATCGACTTTTCCGAAACCCAGACCCTGGTGCTCGTGGACACCCGCCAGAAAAACCGACTCACCGGTGTCAAGGCGCTGCTGGAAAAAAAACAGGCCGCCGTCCATGTGTATGACCACCACCCGCCGGGCCCTGATGATGTAATCCCGGACATGGAGGTTTACAAACCCTACGGGGCCACCACCACCATTCTGTGTGAGATCCTGCAGAAGAAAAACATCCCGCTCACCCCCGAAGAGGCCACGGTCATGGCCTTAGGGATATATGAAGATACCGGGGTGTTCACCTATTCCTCCACTACCCAGGCGGATTTCCTTCAGGCCGGGTTTCTGCTGGGCTGCGGGGCCAGCCTCAATACCGTTGTCAGCCTGGTGGTCAGAGAGATCAAGGCGGAACAGATCTCCTGGCTCAACGACCTGCTCAATGAGATGACGCTGCACAAAATCAACGGGATGGATGTCCATATATCTGCCATCTCTTCGTCATCCTATATCACGGATCTGGCATCCATTGTCCAGAAAGTGGTGCGCATGGAAAACCTGGATCTGTATTTTGCCGTGGTCCTTATGGGCAACAAGGTGCATATCATCGCCCGGAACCGGATCCCTGAAGTGGATGTGGGGCGGATTCTGTCGGTTTTCGGCGGCGGGGGGCACGCCTATGCCGCATCCGCCAAGGTGGAAGACCACACCCTGCCCCAGGTGGAGCACATGCTCATTGACCAGCTGAA
>DATHSR010000380.1:0-2869 GCA_035464035.1 Desulfotignum sp.
CTGGTTCAGATGAATGTGGAAGACACCCGCAACGGGGTGGCGGAATATGTCATAGAAAACTTAGGGGTGGAAACCATCGAACTTAAATGGGGGCAGGGGGCCAAATGCATCGGCGGCGAGATCAAGGTCAACTCCCTGAAACGGGCCATCGAGCTGAAAAAACGGGGATACATCGTCACCCCGGATCCGGAAGTGCCGGCCTATCAGGCCGCGTTCAAGGCAGGCCCCCTCAAACAGTTCGAACGCCATTCCCGCCTGGGATTCATCGACCAGGACAGCTTCATGAAGGAGGTGGACCGGTTGCGACGCCTGGGGGCCAGACGGATCACCCTCAAGACCGGGGCCTATCCCATGCGGGAGCTGGCCATGGCCATCCGGTGGTCATCGGATGCCAAAATCGACCTGCTCACCATTGACGGGGCGCCGGGCGGCACCGGCATGAGCCCGTGGCGGATGATGACCGAATGGGGAATTCCCTCCATCTACCTGCATGCCATGGCCCACGAGCTGTGCCAGCGCCTGGAGAAACGGGGCCTGCCCGTGCCGGACATCGCCTTTGCCGGCGGATTTTCATCCGAAGACCATGTGTTCAAAGCCCTGGCTTTAGGTGCTCCCTACTGCAAGGCGGTCTGCATGGGCCGGGCCCTGATGATTCCGGGCATGGTGGGTAAAAACACGGAACGCTGGCTGAGAAACGAAGATGGGGGACTGCCCTCCACCGTGTCCAGATACGGCACCACCAAGGATGAAATCTTCATGAACTATGAGGTGCTCAGGGAAAAATACGGCAGCGAGATCGACACCATGCCCCTGGGTGCCGTGGGTATCTACAGCGCCGTGGACAAGATCAAGGTGGGACTCCAGCAGATCATGGCCGGCTCCCGGAACTGGGCCGTGCCCCATATCAGCCGGAAAGATATTTTCGCCTTGACCCAGGAATGTTCAAAAATCACCGGGATTCCCTATGTCATGGATGCCTACCGGGAAGAGGCGCTGCAGATCATTGACGCGTAACCATACAGGAGAGAGAAATGTCTGATATTCTGTCTTTTATCAAGACGAAAAATCCGGATGAACATGAGTTCCTCCAGGCGGTGGAAAAGGTGCTGGCATCGGTCAAACCCTTGATAGACCGGCATCCTGAATACCGCCAGGAGGCGGTGCTCAAACGGATCACCGAACCGGAAAAAGTGTTCATGTTCGGCGTTCCCTGGGTGGATGACCAGGGCCAGGTACAGATCAACCGGGGATTCAGGGTGGGCATGAACAGCGCCATCGGCCCCTATGTGGGGGGACTGCGGTTTCATCCCTCCGTCACCTTGAGCATCATGAAATTTCTGGCCTTTGAACAGGTGTTCAAAAACGCCCTCACCACCATGAACATGGGCGGCGCCTGCGGGGGATCGGATTTCAATCCCAAGGGCAGATCCGACCGGGAAGTGATGCGGTTCTGCCAGAGCTTCATGGCCGAACTGCACCAGCACATCGGTCCCCACAAAGATATCCTCACCGCCGACATCGGCGTGGGAACCCGGGAGATCGGGTATCTGTTCGGGATGTACAAAAAAATTCACAGCGAGTTTTCCGGCATTCTCACCGGAAAAAGCCTGACCTTAGGCGGCAGCCTGATCCGGCCCGAAGCCACCGGGTACGGCATGGTCTACTTTGCCGCCCAGATGCTCAAGACCCGGAACCAGACCCTGGAAGGCAAGACCTGCCTGATTTCCGGATCGGGCAACGTGGCCCAGCATGCCGCAGAAAAACTCATCGGCATGGGGGCAAAAATTCTGACCATGTCGGATTCCGGCGGCTATATTTTTGATGAAGAGGGCATCGATGCCGGCAGGCTGGACTACATCAAGCGGCTGAAAAATTTCCGCCGGGGACGGATCAAAGAGTACGTCAACAAATATTCGGAAGCAATCTATGTGGAACGGGACGTTACCCTGGATCACCAGCCCATGTGGGACATCCCCGCAGACTGCGCGTTTCCCTGCGCTACCCAGAATGAACTCAACGCAAAAGATGCCGCCAATCTCCTGAAAAACAAGGTGTCCCTGGTGTGCGAAGGGGCGGACATGCCCTGTGACCCCGAGGCGGTGGACCTGTTTCTCGAGGAAAAGATCCTGTACGCCCCGGGCAAGGCCGCCAATGCCGGCGGCGTGGCGGTTTCCGCTCTGGAGATGGCCCAGAACAGCATGCGGCTGAGCTGGCCCCGGCAGGAGGTGGAGGACCGGCTCAAAACCATCATGAAAAATATTCACCAGACCTGTCTGGAAGCGGGGGAAGAATACGGTTTTCCCGGAAACTATCTGGCCGGCGCCAACATCGCCGGATTTGTCAAGGTGGTGGACGCCATGCTGGACCAGGGGGTCATATAAGCTGAAACCATTGTCAGACCTATCTCAAGGGGCCTGATCCGGCGGTTCTGTTCCGGTTCAGGCCCAAAAATCAACCCCAGACCCAGGGATGAGCCGACAGGGTCAGCGGCGGGCCGGTTTTTTTATTGACCGCAACGGCAGCCATGTATCCGGGCACAGGAGAGAACTGAAAAAACTGCCAGTGCCCGGTGGGGCGGGGCGGCCCGTCACCCTGTCTATGATGATCTGGACCGGAATCGTCCTGCGCGGCCGGATGAAAAACCACCTGAATGTCATCCCGGTCCATGACAAAGCTGAACTGATCGAGCCCGGTGGCAAGCCCTCTGCCCGTTGCCTTGACATAGGCCTCTTTCAATGTCCAGAACCGGAAAAACAGCGATGGCTTCAAACACGCATCCGCCTGAGAGATGGCTTGGGCTTCCTGATTAGAAAAAAAACGGTCTGCAATGGAGAGATCCACCCTGCGCTGCACGTTTTCAATGTCCACC
>DATHSR010000381.1:0-4517 GCA_035464035.1 Desulfotignum sp.
TGTTCTTTTCCTCCCATTATGCCGCCGCCGGTGCCAAAGGGGCCACCAAAGAATTTATTGAGCGGTATGAAGCCACCTATGGGTATACCCCTGACGATGTGGCAGCACTGACCTGGGATGCACTGCTCCTTGCCCAGCAGGCCATCCAGGATACCGGAAAACTCACCGGCCGCATTGAAAAAGACCGGGAAGCGGTCCGGGATGCCCTGGCCAGCATCAAGGACTTTGACGGCATCACCGGTAAAATGACCTTTACCGAAGAAGGCGATCCCATCAAATGTGCGGTGATCGTCAAGATCAACGACCAGGGAGAATTTGAATTCTACAGCTCCAGCTGCCCCTGATTGTTGAGGATATTTTCATCCGTAAATAACATGCGTCACGACTGTTGCAGGCCGCAGGCCCAGGTCTGCAACAGTCTTCCCAATTAGACAGGAGTCGGTGAATGGAACCCTTGATAGAATCCTTTAATTATATTCTGCAAAACATTATCAATGCCCTGCAGCGGGGCAGTTTCTATGCCGTGATCTCCATCGGATACTCAATGGTCTACGGGGTGCTGATGCTGTTCAACTTTGCCCATGGCGATATCTTCATGGTGGGAGCCTATATCGGTTTCGGCATTGCCACGGTTTTTCTGGCCACCCTGACAGGGCTGGTACCGCCGCCGGTGATCTTTCTGGCCACTGTGGTGGTGACCATGTTTCTGGCATCCTGGATCGGGGTGTTTGTGGAAGTGGCCGGATACCGGCCCCTTCGCCAGGCCCCCCGGGCCTCAGCCGCCATCACCGGACTGATGATCGGCATCATTTTTGAAACCGGTATTCTGATCATGCTGGGGGCCAAACGCCTGAGCTTTCCACCCCTGATGGAAACCGTCAACTACAATTTCGGCGGTATCTATATCACCAATGTGAAGGCCATGATCATAATTATCTCCCTGCTGCTCATGGTGGCCCTGCACGCCTTTATCCAGAAGACCAAGTGGGGAATGGCCATGCGGGCCATGTCATATGACTTTCTGGCGGTTCCCCTCATGGGGGTGTCCATCAACATCATCGCACCCCTCACCTTTGCTGTGGGGGCCGGCCTGGCATCTGTGGCCGGTATCCTGTACGGCCAGGCCTATCCCATCCTGGACCCCTACATGGGCGTACTGTTGGGGTGGAAAGCCTTTGTGGCCGCCATCTTAGGCGGGCGCGGCTCCATCAAGGGAGCGGCCCTGGCCGGGTATCTGCTGGGATTCATTGAAATCTTTGTGGCCACGATTTTTCCATCCACCCTGCGGGATCTCATTGCCTATTCCATTATCCTGGTCATCCTGACCTTCCGGCCCAGGGGATTTTTCGGAATGGAGCACAGCACCAAGCTGCGGCTCTAGTGCCTTGACCCACATACACACAGGAACCTGAAATGGGAATTGTAAATAAATTTCGACACATGTTTTCAACGGTGCCCGCGCTGGGCTGGCTGCTGGGAATGCTCACTGCGGTACTGATCGAATATTTCTGGGGGTATGATTATATTTCCTACCACCTTGGACTGCCAAAAATACCGGTGTTGTTCGGGGCCTTGGTCGTGCTCAAGCAGCCGCTCATGATCCCGGCCGTTGTGGCTTATGATCTGATCGTATATGTGATACCGGTCCTGGTGGTGGCAAGACTCACCACACCGCTGACCAACCCCGGGGCGGCCCTGCTGGAAAAACTCCCCCTGTGGCTTTCCGCATTACTCCATCTGATATTTTTATATGCTGTTCTTCATTTATGGGCCGGTATCAATGACTACCGGGTTCTGGTGGTCAAACTCACCCTGATCTCCATTATCCTGACGGTGAGTATCAATGTCATCAACGGATACCAGGGAGAATTTTCATGCTCCCATCCCGGGTTCATGGCACTGGGGGCTTATGTGTCCTCCATTCTGACACTGGTTTTGTTCACCAATGACAAAATTTTCGGCACCGCCCTGATGCCCCCTTACCTGGCACCCTATCTTTTTCCCCTGGTACTGGTGGCAGGCGGGGCTGCCGCAGCCATCGGCTCACTGGCCGTGGCCATCCCGTCATTTCGTACCCGGGGAGATTATCTGGCCATTATTTCTCTGGCCTTTATGTTCATCGTCAAGTCCGCCGTTGAAAACCTCAATATCATCGGCGGCGCCAGGGGCATGGGGGGACAGCCGGACCTGGCATCTCTGCCGGTGATTTTTGTCTGGACCATGCTGTGCATCTGGATCATTCACAATTTTGTGACCTCCATTATGGGTAAAGCGCTGAACACGGTCAGAGATGATGAGGCGGCAGCCGAATCCATGACCATCAAAACCCGCAAAACCAAAATGACCGCTTTCATGTTCGGGGCATTCTGGGCCGGTATTGCCGGCGGCCTGTTCGCCCATGTCCTCACCTATATCAATCCGGACATGTTCAGCATCAACCGGCTGGCCGAAATTCTGGCCATGGTTTATTTTGGTGGCCTCAACTCCATTGTGGGTTCCATCGTGGGGGCGGTGACCATCAATGTGCTGGGTGAGGCCCTGCGGCCCCTGGAACTGTTCAAATGGATCATCATTCCGCTGATTCTGATCTTTGTCATGATATTCAGACCCTATGGACTGATCTCCTTTACGGAGATCAACACCCAAAAACTTCTGGAAGCCAAAAACAAAAGCCAACAAGGAGTGTCCCCATGACCCCGCTGCTGAGCGTTACCAACATGACCCACTATTTCGGCGGGCTGCGGGCGGTTCACAATTACAACCTGACCATTGAACCCAGGCAGATCTTTGGGCTCATCGGTCCCAACGGTGCCGGCAAAACCACCATTTTCAACCTGATCACCGGCGTCTACACGCCGTCAGAAGGCGAGATCCTGCTGGAAAATAAACCCATCAAGGGCCTTGAAACCAATGAAATTGCCGCCATGGGACTGGGCAGAACCTTCCAGAACCTGGCGCTGTGGCGGCACATGAATGTGGTGGACCATATCCGCATGGCCCATTATTCCCAGTTGAACTACGGGCTGTTTGGTGCGTTTTTCAATACCCGGGCCTGCCGGGACCAGGAAAACCGTGTGATGGAAAACACCTGTCGCCTCATGGAACTGTTTGACATTACCCAATATACGGATCATCTGGTCACCAACCTGCCCTATGGGGCCCAGCGCCGGGTAGAAATGGCCCGGGCCATCGCCACCCGGCCCAAAATTCTGTTTCTGGACGAACCCACCGCCGGCATGACCCCGGATGAACTGGTGAAAATGATCCAGATCATCCGTCAGGTCCACCGGGACTTCAATGTCGCCATTTTCTTAATCGAACACCGCATGAAATTTGTCATGGAACTGTGTGAAAGGATCCAGACCCTGGTATTCGGCGAAGTGATCGCGGAAGGACCGCCTGATGAAATCCAGAACAATCCCCAGGTGATCGAGGCATATCTGGGCAAGGAGGATATGACCTGATGCAGCTCAACATCCAAAATCTGAACGTATCCTACGGCAATATCAAAGCCCTGCACGGCATCAGTTTTTCTGTGAAAACCGGGGAGATTCTTACCATCATCGGTGCCAACGGCGCCGGCAAAAGCACCACCCTGCGGGCCATCTCCAGGATGATTCCCTGTGAGCCCGGCTCGGTCATGGAGTTCAACGGACAGAACATCATTAAATACTCAGCCGACAAGGTCGTATCCAAGCTGGGGATCTCCCATGTGCCGGAGGGCCGCCGGATATTCGGCAATCTCACGGTCACAGAAAATCTGACCCTGGCCTGTTTTGCCAGAAAAGACAGGGACCAGATCCATGCAGACAAACGATGGGTGTTTGACCTGTTTCCCCGCCTTGAAGAGCGGCGGCACCAGCTGGCCGGCACCCTGTCCGGCGGGGAGCAGCAGATGCTGGCCGTGGGCAGGGCCTATATGTCAGGACATCAGATGATGCTGCTGGACGAACCCTCCATGGGGCTGGCCCCGCTGCTCATGCTGGACATGTTCGAGGCCTTGAAGGAGATCAACAAACTGGGCACCACCATTCTGCTGGTGGAACAGAATGCCCGGCTGGCGCTGAAATTCGCCCAGCGGGGATATGTAATTGAAAACGGCTCCCTGGTGCTGGAAGGGCCCACCCATGAACTGCTGGACAACCCGGATGTGAAAAAAGCCTATCTTGGCGCCTGATCGATCCGAAGGCCGGGTACATCTCTTTTTGGCAGAATCGTTTTCAGTGTGTAAAGGAAATGGACACTCCGGACAGAATTCCCTGGGGATATCCAAATTCGACCCTGATCCGGGGGCGGTATCTCATGGAAATTTCAAACCAGACCTGCCCCTGACCGCCCCGGCCCCAATCTTTTGTTCAAATTCCTGGCAGACATGAAACTCTGTGTCAGTCTGTGGCATGTGATTTGCTAATTTCATGTCAGACAAAACTCTGAGGTTACAGCATATCATGTCAAGGGAGAAGATGTCATGAATCAATCCATAAAAGTGTTGCTGGTGGATGACGAAGTTCGCTTTT
>DATHSR010000382.1:0-2173 GCA_035464035.1 Desulfotignum sp.
CACCTGGACATCCGGGTGTTCCTTTTGATACCGACCGACGCGCTGTGCGATATCTGAAAACAGGTAAGAGGCTTTCAATTTCCGGTAATTTTCATTGGCTCTGATCATGGGGGATCCTTTCTATTTTAAATTTTTTTTAACTTTCAAAAGAAAAAGAGGGGTCATCCATTCTCCTGCAAAAGGGTTTCAACCGCCCTTGTCAGAAAGAGAAATTCGCTCACCGCCAGGGTTTCCGCCCGCCGTTCCGGGGCGATCCCTGCCAGATCCAGTACCCTTGCGACCGCGGGTTTGTCCAGTCCGAGATCCAGGCCCACCAGAGAGTTTTTCAGAGATTTGCGCCGCTTTGAAAACGCCGCCTTGATCACGGTGAACAGCAGGGCTTCGGTCTGTGCGGTCACGCCCGGCGGTGCCGTAAACGCAAAGGCCAGCACAGCGGAATCCACGGCAGGCCGGGGAAAAAAACAGGCCGGGCCGACACTGGCCACACCGGTGATATCGGCTGCGTACTGGGCCACGGCAGACAGGCGCGAATAGGCTTTTTTACCCGGCACAGCCAGAATCCGTTCCGCCAGTTCCTTCTGGAACATCAAATAGGCTTTTTCGATACAGGCCCGGTTCCGGACAAGTTGAAACAGGATCTGGGAAGAGATATTATAGGGCAGATTTCCCATGACCACCAGCTTTCTATCCCCGGCCAGCGACGGAAGATCGGTTTTCATGAAATCCTGGTGCACGATTTTTACCCAGTCGATGCCATGGTTTTCCAGCTCCTGATGCAGCAGGGGAATCAGGCGCCGGTCCTTTTCCACGGCAATGACATGGCGGGTTTTGACGGCAATGGGAATGGTCAGAGCGCCCAGGCCGGGGCCGATTTCCAGAACCCGGGTATCCGGGCCGATGCCGGTCTGATCCACGATCCGCCGGGCCATCTCGGGGCTGGACAGAAAATTCTGTCCCATCTCCTTTCCGGCATAAATATTTTCCTGCTTCAACAATTGTCCCGGATGTGTCATTTTGCTACTTGACTTTCATTGTCTTAAGAAGTAATTTTAGATCATTCAAAAAGACAATATACGCCAAAGCGGCGTAATATTCAATACCAGCTGTGCTGGTATGGGAATTGTTGTTTAAAAAGCAACCTTTTAGGATCAGGAGATGCATCATGTCAAACAACATGGAACTTGGAGCCAACTGGGAAGGGCTTGTCAAAACCTTGCTGCAACGCCTTGACATGCCCACCAAGGAAGATATCAATCATCTTCATGACAGGCTCGATGTACTCGAACAGCTCATCGTGCAGCGGCAGTCGGGTGTCAAACCGCCTCCTTTGAAAAGAAAAAACAGGCGCAAGAGCGCCTCTGCCACGGCCCTGGAAATCATTGCCGGATATCCCGAAGGGGCTGATTTCAAGACCATTAAAGCCGCCACCGGATTTGAAGACAAAAAACTGCGAAATATCATATACAGGCTGGACGCGCTGGGAAAAATTCAGCGGGTCACCCGGGGCACCTATAAAATCACCTAACCGATCGGAAAAGGACTTTATGACCAGCCAGACATACGCACCAGGCCAGAGCATCCACAATTTTGACGTACAGCAGGTCACCCCTTTGCCCATTATCGATTCGGTTTTGATCCAGCTGATCCACCGCAAAACCCGGGCCCGGCATTTCCATATCGCCAACAAAGACAAGGAAAACACCTTCAGCGTTATTTTCCGCACCGTTCCCACCGATTCCACGGGGGTGGCCCACATACTGGAACACACCGTGCTGTGCGGATCCAGAAATTTCGATGTCCGGGATCCTTTTTTCTCCATGATCAAGCGGAGCCTGTCCACATTCATGAACGCATTCACCGCGTCGGACTGGACCATGTATCCCTTTGCCACACAGAATGAAAAAGATTATTTCAATCTCATGGATGTGTATCTGGATGCCGCATTTTTCCCGAAAATCGATGAATTGAGCTTCAAGCAGGAGGGGTGCCGCCTGGATCTGGATCCTTCCCAGGATCCGGCACTGGTGTACACAGGGGTGGTGTACAATGAGATGAAGGGGGCCATGTCCTCCCCGGGCCAGGTCATGGGACGGGCCCTGCTCAAAAGCCTGTATCCGGACACCACTTACAGCAACAACTCCGGCGGCGATCCTTTGGAGATTCCGAAACTGAC
>DATHSR010000383.1:0-3485 GCA_035464035.1 Desulfotignum sp.
ATTTTTATTTCTGCACCATGGGCACCCTGGCCACCCTGCCCTTCTGCCTCACCCACCCGGTGATGCCCCGGTCTGCCGTGGAATGGACCATGATTTTTGGTATCATTGCCACATCCGTGGCAGCCCAGCTGCTCATGAACCAGGGGTTTTTCTTCTGCAGAGGTTTTGAAGGGGCTGCATACATGTCCAGCGAAACCCTGTTCACCGCAGTGGTGGGCATTGTCTTTCTCATGGAACCGGTCTCCTGGCACCTGTTTGCCGGAGGCCTGCTCATTGTGGGTGCCGGCCTGGCCCTGCACCGGCTGGGCCGGATCAAATCAAAATAAAAGGAACCCGAACATGATTCTATTCAACCCCAAGACTGCCACCTTTGACCATCTGGATGACGTATCCCGTCAGATCATGGAAAAAACCATTGCCTATTTTGAGACCCGGGGAAAAAACCGGTTGAAAGATGATTTTCACCAGCGGGTGTGGTATCAGGATTTTCTGGATTTCTTAAAGGAAAACCAGATCTTTGCCACACTGCTTACCCCCCGAAAATACGCGATGGACAATGCGCACGCCCGGTGGGACACCCGGCGGATTTGTGATTTCAATGAAATCTTGAGCTTTTACAACCTGTCCCACTGGTATGCCTGGCAGGTATCCATCCTGGGCCTGGGCCCCATCTGGATGGGAGAGAACGAAGGGCTCAAGAAAAAAACCGCCCGGTTGCTCAGAGACGGTCATATCTTCGCCTTTGGCCTGTCGGAAAAAGCCCATGGGGCGGACCTGTATTCCTCTGACATGGCCCTGACCCCTTTAGGAGACGGGCAGTATGTGGCGGATGGCGGCAAATATTATATCGGCAATGCCAACCAGGCCGGAATCGTGTCCACTTTCGGTAAAAATTCTGAAACCGGAGAATATGTGTTTTTTGCGGTCGACCCCGCCCATGACAATTATGATCTGGTCCAGAACGTGGTGGACTGGGAAGGGTATGTGGCGGAATATGCCTTGAACGGCTACCCCGTGACCGACGCGGACATCATGTCCACGGGCCGGGCCGCCTGGGACAGCGCCTTGAACACCATCAACGTGGGAAAATTCAACCTGGGCTGGGCATCCATCGGCATCTGCACCCATGCCTTGTATGAAGGTCTCAACCATGCGGCCGGCCGGAACCTGTACGGCAAAATGGTCACCGACTTTCCCCATATCCGGCAGCTGTTTGTGGATGCTTATACCCGCCTGGCTGCCATGAAACTCTTTTCCTTGCGGGCTGCTGATTATTTCCGAAGCGCATCTGCACAGGACCGGCGGTATCTTCTGTACAATCCCATGGTCAAAATGAAGGTGACCTGTGAGGGAGAAAATGTCATCAACCTGATCTGGGATGTGATTGCGGCAAAAGGGTTTGAAAAAGACACCTATTTCGAAATGGCGGCCACAGACATCCGTTCCCTGCCCAAACTGGAAGGCACCGTGCATGTCAACATGGCCTTGATCATCAAGTTCATGGCCAACTATTTTTTCAACCCCGGCAAGTTTCCCGACATCCCCCGGCGGGATGACCCCGCCTGTGATACTTTTCTGTTCAACCAGGGGGAAACAAAGGGTCTGGGCAGCATCCAGTTCCATGATTACCATCTGGCCTATGACAGCGTGGACATGCCCAATGTCAATCTATTCAAGGAACAAATTGAACAGCTGTCCCAAATGCTCATGACCGCCACACCGGACAAGGCACAGGCCAAAAATATGGATTTTCTGCTGCACCTGGGGGAACTGTTCACCCTGGTGGCTTATGGCCAGCTCATCATCGAAAAATATCACATGGACAAAATCGACCCGGACCTGCTGGCACAGATATTTGATGTCATGATCAGAGATTTCAGTGAATTTGCCCTGAAGCTGTATGCCAAACCCGTCACCACCCCTGCCCAGATGGAATGCTGCATGGCCATGATCAAAAAACCGGCCACAGACACAAATCGGTTCGACCGGATCTGGAAAAATCATGTCCTGGCGTAGAAGGACGTGTATAATATGACACCTTAGCCAGGTTATGGGCGTAAAAACGCTGCCAGGGGAACATTTTTTACCGGGGCCCGGAAAGAAGGACTGCCGGTCTGTTCAGGGGTCTGGCCGGTCAGGGCCAGGAGGATGTCAAACAGGACCGGCTGGCAGATCCGGCCCTGGCACTGTCCCATGCCGCATCGGGTGGCTTTTTTCAGGCTGCCTGCCGTCACAAACCCTTTGGCAATCTGTTTTCTGATCTCGCCCATAGAGATCTCTTCGCACCGGCAGATCAGGACATCATCGTCAATGGTTTCATAAGCGGATGAAGGCACCTGGCACAGCTGATTCAAAAATGCCGCATATCCCAGCCGCTGTTTCTGTGTCCGGATCAGGTCCCGGACACACGTTTCCTGCCCGGTTTTTTCCCCCAGTTTTTCCAGAATTGACACGGCGGCCAGTTTTCCCTCCACAAATGATTTTCCAGCCCCTGCTATGCCTGTGATCTCCCCGGCTGCATACACTGCGGGCACCGATGTTTCAAGGGCCGTGTCCACCAGGACCACCCACCCGCCCCTGTCAATATGATAATCCAGAGCGCATCCAGCCTGGACCGGCAGCTCGATGTTGGGGCAAAACCCGTGTCCCACGGCCAGTGCTTTTGCTGAATAGGTCTGAAACGTGCCGGGCACCGTGTTTCCGTTTCTGTCAAGGTCAACTGTCACAACCGTTTCCAGTTCATTCTTCCCTCTGGCCTCCATCACCCGGACTCCCTGGCGGAACCGCACCTGCCGGATCAAAAGGCCGAGCATCTGCATGGCCCCCTCCCCTGCCAGGGTCCAGTGGTGTTTTAACAGCGGCAGCAGACCCAGTTTTTTCGCAAAATGGGTCTCATCCAGAATCGCGGTCACCTTTCCCTTGTTTTTGAGAATCTCCAGGGCCAAAACCGTTTGAAGGGGGCTGGTGCCGGCAATCAGGGTATGGCGGGCGGGCAGAATACCCGAACTTTTCATCAGAATCTGGGCCGCCCCCAGGGACATCACCCCGGGCAGGGTCCATCCTTTGAACGGTAAAAAGCGCTCCCTGGCTCCCGTGGCCAGCAACAGGTATCCGGCTTCAATCTCCAGCACACATCCAGGTCCTGAACCCCCCGGACACAGGGGGTCCGGCACATGAACCAGCAGCTGCCGGTCCGGAAAAATTCCCAGTACCCGGGCCTGATGAACACAGGTAATCCCTTTGGGCCGCCGGACCGTTCTGAGGCTCTGAAGAATTTTCCGGGTTGAAACCGTCCCGCCGGAACTCCCAAGACCCGGGTCAAATTCCCAGAACCCGTCTGTGACCCGGCAGTTTTGTCTGAGTATCTGGCCCCCGGCGTGGGGGTTTTCATCAATGACAAGAATGTCAAGGCCATGACGGGCAAGCGTATTGGCGGCGGCAATACCCGCGACCCCGGACCCAACGATCACCACATCATACGCCTG
>DATHSR010000384.1:0-7300 GCA_035464035.1 Desulfotignum sp.
AATCCAGGGAGCGGGCACCAGACGACCTGAATGGCTGAACAGGGCCGATAACTGCACGGACAGCGGCGTCCCTGGTGGGGGTTCCTGCCGACGGACTGTCGGCGGGGCCTTGCGGATTCCCGTCCGTCAACAGGGACCCCCACCGGTCGGCGTCTATGCCGGCGACGCCACCGGCATCACCGCCATGGTGAGCCGGGAAACGCAGACCGGCTCTCTGTCCTCATTTTCAATGGTGATATCCCAGACATGGGTGGTCCGGCCCAGGTGCACCGGCCTTACCGTGCCGGTCACCTTTCCGGTGCGCACCTGCTTCAGGTGATTGGCGGTGATCTGAAGACCCACGGAATAATGGTCCGCATCCAGGGCCAGAAAGGACGCCACGCTGCCCAGGGTTTCGGCCAGCACCACGGACGCCCCGCCGTGGAGAATCCCCATGGGCTGAATGGTGCGGTGGTCCACGGGCATGACGGCACAGATGAAATCAGGACCGAATTCGGTAAACTCGATTCCCAGACGGCCCACAATGGTTCGATCAATCACCGGGGCAAACGGCGCCATATCCACCGGTTGTTTCCAAATCTGCGTCATGTATTCTCCTTTTTGATCAGTGGGGAACTGCCACCACCTGGCTGGCGGGAATGATTTTGATTTTGCCCCTTATTTTGGGCAGTTCGATTTTCAGGGTTTCCAGGGTGGCCGGATAGGGATGCCCGATCCCGACGGCAATCCCCTGTTCCATGGCCAGTTTTTTCAGCTGGGCGAACTGGCCTGTAATATAGGCTTTCTCCTGGATGTTGTCCAGAAACACATCCCTTTCACCAAACCGGACCTGAAGCAGGCGGGCCGCTGCCCGGCACTGTGACCCGGGGGCGGTCAGGGAATCGATGAAAAAAAGATCTTTTTTCCTGAGAATGGTAAAGATCTGATACATCTGGCTGGCTTCGGTGGTGAGCCGGGACCCCATGTGATTGTTGACGCCCGATGCGCCGGGCACCTCATCGAGATTTTTTTCCAGCTGAGCAATGAGCATGTCCTGAGACATTCCCACAAGCAGGGCACCCGGACCGGGATCCACCCGGGGATATTCCATCGGTTCCATGGGCAGATGCAGCATGATTTCCGCGCCTTTTTCCTTGAGCATCCTGGATATGCTACGGCCATGGGGCGACCAGGGCAACACCGAAAAACTGATGTTGGGCTCCAGGGCATGCAGGGCCATGGCGATCTGCTTGTCGTATCCGATATCATCGATGATCAGGGCAATCCGGACCGGGGCGTCCTCCCCGGGCAGCGGCCGGACAGGCGGCAGGGATTTGCGGGGATCGGGTATTCCTTCAAACACCTCAAACACAAACGGATGGCCGTTTTTTTCCATGAGCCCGGCCTGGGGTTTGATGGGATCGGCATCCCGGGCACCCTCATGCACCGGGGAGGGTTTCTCCCGGGGGCCCGGGGCTGCCGGGGGGCGTATTGTTCCGGAAGGGGGATCGGCCGGCTGCCGGATCATCAGATCCGCCACCATGGCACCGGTCAGACAGAGTGCCACCAGAATCAGCATCCCGATTCCTGCCCGCTTGATCTGAAAAGACAGGGTCTTTTTTCCGGCTTTTTTTTTGCCGCCCCGTTTCCGGGGGGCCGGTGCCGGCTTTTTCCCGACCGGTTTCTTTAAAGGCCCGCCCTTTCCCGGAGCGGTCTTTTTAATTGTCATGTGATTTATTGAACACCCCGTGGCTGATCAGAATATCAAGGGCCCGTTTCACCTGGGCATCCTGGAGGAGCTGGACCGATTCCGGCGCTGTCTCTTCGGTCTGGGTTTCCTGGGCAGTTTCAGGGGTCAGGCTGTGCGGCAGGTCTTTTTCCTTGATCATCCCGTCAAAGGTGGACGGTTTTTTCCGGGACTCTTCCAGAATGCCGGCCGGCACCTCGATGTCCGGCACAATGCCGGTTGCCTGGATGGAGCGCCCGCTGGGGGTGTAGTACCTGGCAATGGTATATTTGAGGCCGTATCCGTCCTTCAGGGGCCGGACTGTCTGAACCGACCCCTTCCCAAAGGAGGGGGTCCCCAGAATCAGTGCCCGGGCGTGATCCTGCAGGGCCCCGGCCACAATTTCCGATGCAGAGGCGGATCCGCCGTTGATGAGCACCACAATGGGATAGTCCCTGTCCAATCTGTCCGGATATGCCTGATAGCTCTGACTGCGCTGCGGATCCCGGCCCTTTATGGAGACAATGACGCCCTGGTTCAGAAAAAAATCGGTCATTTTAATGGCCTGATCCAGCAGGCCGCCGGGATTGTCCCGCAGATCAATGACCAGCCCTTTCAGGGAAGGGGTTTCTGCCTCCATCGTTTCCAAGTGCTTGCGCATCTCATCATGGGTGTTCATCCTGAAATTGGTCACCCGAACATACCCGTATCCCGGGGCGAGTATCACCGACCGGACACTGGTCATGGGAATCAGGTCCCGTTTCAAAGCAAACACCAGGGGAGCGGGTTCATCCTCACGGATAACGGTGATCACCACCTCCGCATGCCGGGGACCCCGCATGCGGTTCACTGCTTCCCACAGGGCCATGCCCTTGGTGGATTCCCCGTCGATTTTGATGACGATATCTCCGGGTTGAATCCCGGCCGTGTATGCCGGGGTCCCCTCAATGGGGGACACCACGGTCAGTATCCCGTCCTTGAGGGTGAGCACGATGCCGATCCCTGAAAATTCCCCCTTGGTGTCATCCTGAAGATCATCAAACGCCTGGGGGGGCATGAAGCTGGAATGGGGATCCAGGTTTTCCACCATCCCTTTGATGGCGTTGTGGATCAACGTATCGATGTCCACTTTTTCCACATAATTTTTTTCCAGTTCCTCTAGTACCGCCACAAACAGCTTCAGTGCGTCATAGGTGTCCTCTGATTGGGCGGTCACCACGGGGGCGGAAAAAAGTATCCACATCAGGACCAGGGCGGCCCTGAAACTTTTCTGGAAGGAAAACGATCGAACGGTCATGGATTTCATGCTCCTTTGTTAAACCATTTCATGGGATCCACCGGCTTTCCGTGGTGTCTGAGTTGAAAATGCAGACTCACCTCGTTGATGGAACCGGTATCACCGACAGTTGCAATCACTTCACCGGTATCTGCTGTGTCCCCTGTTTTCTTGAACACCTCCTGCAAATGGGCGTACAGGGTATAGTAATTTTCACCATGGTCGATGATGACCAGATTACCGTAACCGCTGAGCCATTCTGCAAAAATCACCTCGCCCCTGAACACGGAACGGACCGATTCGCCCCGTTTCACCTTTATATCAATTCCGCTTTGAAAAGTGAAGGCTTTGTAATTTCCGGACTGGACCGGGCCGAACCGGGAAACGATCTCTCCGGTCACCGGCAGGGTCAGCTGGCCTTTCTGCCGGGAAAAAAACGTCCCCTTTTGGGACGCACGGGGCTGCTTTTCAAGGATTTGGATCTTTTCATCCAGTTTGCGGGCGGATTCTTCCAGGGCCGCCAGGGATGCCTGGGATGCGGCTTTCTGGTGCCGGATTTGCTGGACAATGGCCTGTTTTTTTTGGGTCTCCTGTTCCATGATCCCGATCTGGCGGGCCACCTCGGTTTCCAGTTTGGTTTTGGCAGCCTTGTGTTCCGCAAGCTGGGCGTCTAAGGCCTTCAGCCGGGACAGGTCCTGGTTCAGCGTTTCAATGGTCTGAAAATCGGATCTGACAAGCTGTGTCATGGCATGGTGAGTGACAAAAAAATCAAACAGGGTGGCCGGCGGCCCCATCATATCCAGCCGGCCGATCATGTGCAGCCGGTAAAGAGCATTCAACCGGTTTCCGGCATAAGCCTCATTTTCACGGACCTGGCGCACCAGTTTCTCAGTGTCCGCCCGGATAACGGCCATGGTGGTTTCCAGGTCCCGGATCTCCCCGGTCAGGGCATCTGCCCGGATCCTGGCCTGATTGAGCCGGCGGTCGATATCGTCCAGCTCCCGGATCATCCGGCTCTCTTTTCTTGTGAACCCGGTGATCTGCTCCTTTTCCCGGTCAATGCGGGTTTCAACCTGGTTTTTCTGCTGCTGCAAAGACAGGTCTGTGTCTGCATACCCTGGCAGCCAAAGGCAGAGGATCAGCCCTGCTCCTGCCAGGATTATTTTAAGATCTGTTTTAGGGAAAGATAGCATCCAAACCACCCCAGAAATGTGCTGGCACCCAGAATCAGTCCCGTCAGACCGGCGGACAGAAACCTGAGATCCAGATAAACATAGCTGCCCAGGCTGCGGGAAATGCCCGATGATACCGTGAGGTAGGCCGTAAAAAGGATCAGCAGCCCCAGAACTCCACCGGCAAATCCCTGAACCATGCCTGTCAGGTAAAACGGAATTTTAATAAACCCGTTGGTGGCTCCCACCAGACGCATGATCTCTATTTCAGACTGACGGGTATGAAATACCAGCCGCACGGTAATGGCGGTGATGAAAAACGCGATGAGCGAAAAAAGCAGGCACAGGATATACCCGGTCAGGCGGAACAGCCTGAGAAACTCAAGAAACCGGGCCAGCCAGCCCTGGCCGTACTCAACGCTTTCCACCATATCCAGGGCCTGGATTTTTTGGGCAACCTCCGCCACCCTTTCAAAATCGCCCCGGGTGTTCATCCGGACGTCCAGCGCATGGGGGAGCGGGTTCTCTTTCAGGGTGTCGAAAAATTGTGCGTCAAGGGCCATCTCTTTTTTCAACCGCGCCAGGGCCTGGGATTTCGGAATAAAGGTGATCTCTGTCACATCTCCCAGGCGGTCAATCTCTGCCGTCAGGTCCGGCAGCATCGCTTCTGAAAATTCCGGCACCAGATAGACCATGGCCCGGCCCCCCGGATCCCAGGTTTCCATCACCCGGCCGGCATTTTCAAACACCAGCAGGAACAGGGCCACCACCAGAATGGAAAGGGAAATGGTGGCAATGGTGATCAGGTTCAAAAACCGGTGGGCGCCCATATCTGTCAACACTTTTTTAAGGGGCCGGATCATGGAAGATTCCTTTCGACGGCATGGCGGCTATAGACATTTTAGGGCAGACATTCTGAGTTCCCCCTTTTCCAGGACCACCGTGCGGCCCCGCACCATGGTCTGCAGCTGCTGAAGGTGATGGCTTGCCACCAGGATCGTGACCCCTTTCTTGTGGTATGCCAGAAGAATTTCCAGCACCCGCCTGGCAGAGGCCTGGTCCAGGCTGCCGGTGGGTTCGTCAGCCAGAATGATTTCCGGGTCACCCACCACGGCTCGGGCCACCGCCACCCGCTGCTGCTCGCCGCCGGACAGGGTGGGCGGCAGGGCATGGGCCTTGGTTTCCATGCCGGTGATACGCAGCACATGCATCACTTTTCTTCTGATGAACGACGGTTTTTTTCCGGCCACCTCCAATACCAGGGCCACATTGTCGAACACGGTCCGGGTGGGGATCAGTTTGAAATCCTGGAAAATCATGCCGAACCGCCGCCGCAAAAAAGGCAGGCTGGATGCGGACACCCTGGCCAGGTTCATCCCGTCGATGAGAATCTGGCCGTCAGACACCTTTTCCGCCAGGTACAGCACTTTGAGCAGGGTGGATTTGCCCGCACCGGACGGACCGGAAATAAAGACAAACTCGCCGGGCAGGATCTCCAGGGAAACATTTCTGAGCGCCAGCTTGGCCCCATAGCGCTTGGTGACATTGAACAGCCGGATGATGGCATTTTTTCTGGTGTCCAGGTTCATTTCCATGGTCGGCAGCACCCGGTGCGGGCGGCTGCATCGCACATCCTTTTCAGCGCGTTTCATTTTCAATCGTTGCCGGAAGCGTTACCTGGCAGTTGCTGTCACGGCCCTCCGGTTGACTGGCAAAGAATTTACTGATATATAGCTGCTGTGTCAAGGAGTGCTGAAAAACAGTTTTTCTTACACGCGCAAGCCTTCACTGGACCCGTAACCCGGCTTCTTCCAAACAGTGAAGGCTTTGCCATTTAACGCCTTAAGGAACCCGTGATGATATTGTTCGACTCCCATTGCCATATTGACGACCCCTGCTTTGACGCCGATATAGATGCCGTGCTTGACCGGGCCCATGCCGCCGGAGTCCGGGCCATGGCCATCGCCGGGGTGAACACCGGCACTGCAGAAAAAGCGATCCGGATTGCGGCCCGCCGGCCCCATGTGATCACCGCCGTGGGGATCCATCCCCATGATGCGGCCCAGTGCGGCCCGGACATCCTGGACGCCCTGATCCGCCTGGCACAGAAACATGACTGCGTCCGGGCCTGGGGGGAAACCGGGCTGGATTTTAACCGGATGTTTTCGCCGCAAAAGGATCAGGAAGCCTGTTTTACGGCCCAGATGGCCATTGCCGGAGAACTGGACCTGCCGTTGATTTTCCACGAGCGGGACTCCAGGGGCCGGTTTTATGAACTGGTCAAAGCCTTTGGACCGGACACCCGGAAAGGGGTGGTGCACTGTTTTTCCGGCACCCGCACCGATTTGTTCAAATACCTGGACCTGGGGTATCATATCGGCATCACCGGCATTCTGACCCTGCGGCAGCGGGGCCGGCTGCTCCGGGAACTGGCGCCCCTGATCCCGGCGGACCGGATTCTCATTGAAACCGATGCCCCCTATCTCACCCCGGCCCCCCAGAAAAACAAATTCCGGCGCAATGAACCGGCTTTTGTGGGATCGGTACTGGAAACACTGGCACAGGTCCGCAGCCAGGACCCGGAGACCCTGGCCGACACCCTGTTCAACAACACCAACCGGTTTTTCAAAACAGACTTTGCCTGAGCCCCTGGGGCTCAATTTTTGGCCACCAGTTTTGTCACCGCCTTTTCCAGGCCGTCCAGGGACAGTTCATACATGGGGAAAATGCTGTTGATGGTCATGATGGTGTGGGTATACCCCCACATGGATTCAGGGATCGGGTTGAGCCATACGCAGTGGGAAAAAGTTTCGGCCAGAAACCTGAGCTGCTGGATGCTGGGCCGGCCGCTGCGCTCGCTGATGTGGATGGAGCCGTCATGGGCCATCAGTTCATAGGGCGCCATGCTGGCGTCTCCCACGATGATGAGCCGGGTTTCCGGGTCACTGCGGGTGAACTCCACGATCTTTTTCGGCTTTTTATACCGGGCCGGGTCCTCCCACACGTAATCGTAAATGGTGTTGTGAAAAAAATAGGTCTTGATCTCCTTGAACTGGGCTCTGGCATAATCAAATAACGTCTGAACCACTTCAATATGGGGATCCATTGACCAACCGCCGTTGTCAATGGCCAGAATCACCTTGAGCC
>DATHSR010000385.1:0-3068 GCA_035464035.1 Desulfotignum sp.
ACAACATGCCCCACACTCACGGTCACCGGCCGATCAGGCAATCACACATTTTTCCTTGAGCGTGCCAGCAGATGCGATTTCAATAAAGGATGCACCATGGGAAGGGCCGAAACTGCCGGCCAGCACGATGATCAAAGAATCATCCGCCAGTTTTTTCTCCTCCAGCAGCCGGCAGATGGACTGTTTGAGCGTTTCCATGGAACCGGCGTTCATGGGGATGTAATCGGCAGTAACCCCAAAAGACAGAGACAGCTGCCGCATCACCCGCTTGTCATACACCTGGGCGTAAATAGGGTTGTCCCCCCGGTATGCGGCCAGGGCCAGGATGGTAGTGCCGGTCAGGGAATCGGCCACAATGGCTTTGGTGTTCAACCGCAGCGCCGCTTTGACCGCTGCCTTGGCCAGATAGGCAGTGACCTTTTTTTCCGACGTATAGGGGGTGTCGATGAAGCTGCTCAGGCTGGTCTCCACTTCGGCGGCGATTTTGGCCATGGTTCTCACCGCCACCTCCGGGTATTTGCCGCTGGCGGTCTCGCCGGAAAGCATCAGGGCATCGGCCCGGTCCAGGCAGGCATTGGCCACATCCGACACTTCCGCCCGGGTGGGCCGGGGAGAATCGATCATGGAATGGAGCATCTGGGTGGCCACGATCACAGGCCGGCGCCGCTCGATGCAGCGGGTGATGATTTTTTTCTGGATCAGGGGGATCTTTTCCGTGGGAATCTCGACGGCCAGGTCGCCTCTGGCGATCATCACCCCATAGGCATGATCCAGAATCTCTTCGATGTTTTCCACACCCTGGCTGTTTTCAATCTTGGCAATGATCTTGATGGGGGATTTTTTCTGATCCAGAACCGCCTGCACCGCCAGCACGTCCTCTTTGCTGCGGACAAAGGAATGGGCGATGAAATCCAGGTGGTGATCTGCGGCAAACCGGATAAAGCCCTTGTCCTTTTCACTCAGGGCCGGGAGCTTCACATGAACGGACGGGATGTTCACGCTTTTTCTGGCATGGATCACCCCGTCGTTTTCCACATGACAGATCAGATATTCATCATCCTTGTGCATGACCGCCAGGGCCACGGTACCGTCATCGATGAGCACGGAGCTGCCCATGGGCACGTCCCGGACAAACCAGGGGTAGGACACATAGATGATATCATCATGACTGATACCTTCGGGATCTCCCTTGATCCGGACATAGTCCCCGTGGTGTACGGTCAGAGGGCCTTGGGCATCACAGGTTCGGATTTCCGGCCCCTTGGTGTCCACCAGGATGCCGATCTTCTCGGACACGGCCCGGGTGTTGTTCACCACGGTAAGGGCATCATCATGGGTCATGTGGGCCGTGTTCAGACGGACCACCGTCATGCCGGCCCGGTATAACCCCTTAATGAACTCCGTGGAGCAGTTCCGGCTGGAAATGGTCGCGATTATCTTGGTTTTCCGGTGCATGGTGCCACCCTCCTTTCTGGCAGAATATCATCACGTAGTGTTCAATGCCCGCCACCGATGCCAATGACGATGACTTCATGTCAAAATCCAGATCCCCCAGAGCCATATGCGCACAGCAAAGTTCATCAAGGGAAAACAGGGCTGCTTTTTCAAAGACCTGAAACACCGGATAGGGGTTTTTCGGGTTGGGGGCAAGCAGCAGGTCCGTATCTGACCCGGATTTTTTTTCCTGTTTTTTCAAGCCGCCCAAGACCCCGCCTGCCGCAACGGTTTGCTGTTCTGCCAGCTCTTTTTTCATCTGATCATCATGGGCGATGATCCTGGGCATAACCTGTTGCACAAAGGTGTTGAAAGGCATCCGGTCCTTGCGCATGCCCGGATGCCGGCTAAAGAAATCCGCCGCAAATGCTTTGACCAGAAGCAGCCGTCTGGCAAGATTTTCAATGGATTTGAGGATCTGCAGCGGGTGAAAACCGTCTTTGAGCAAAGAGGACAGATAAAACAGGGCCTGGCCGGTGTTCTTTTCCATCAGTGCATTGGTGAAACTGAAAATGGGATCTCTTTTATCCCGCTGGATCAAGGTCTGCACATCGTCCCGGCACACTGCCGGACGTTCGCCGGCATACACCACCAGTTTTTCAAGATTGCTGGCAAACAGCCCCGGATTGAATCCGGTGCGGTCCGCCAAAACTGAAAATGCGGCCTCATCCATGGCCTTCCCGGACCGGGCCAGCAGTTTGTCGGCAATATTTTGGAGCACTGACTGCTGGGCTTCAAGATCGACCTTTCTGGCTCCCAACGGGACGGTGCAGTCGATGACAAGGCCGATACTCTCCAGGGTTTTGAATATTTTTCTGCGCCGATCCAGGGACCCTGCCGTCATCACCAGGAAATGCCCATCGGGAATTCCCGATTGGACAAGGCTGGACAACCGGGCGAGATCCTGGTCAGAATACGACACCTCTCCTGGACCGGCCCGGGTGGAAAAAAGGGGGGCCTGTTTCACGGCAACAATTTTTTTGCCCCCATAAAAAGAAAATGTGGTCACCTGTTCAACGATATCTCCCATGGATGCGGACCGGCCATCCAGGATTTCCAGGTTGAATCCGCCTTTGTTGTTTGTCTTGAGAACCGCTTTGACCCAGTCAAATGCCTCCTGGACCAGATACTCCTCTCCGGCCACCAGGATGAGCGCCGGCATCCGGGTGCCGGGTACGGCCAGCCATCTGTTCTGATCCGGATGCTTAACGAAGGGCATTGGTATCCCTCGCCAGCTTCACCATCAGGCAAAGGGCAGTGACCCCAGCCACAATCCCGATGCCCTGGGATATGGATAAAAATGAAAAGATGAAATCCCCTCTGAAATCTCCCCGGAAAAACTCGATGATAAATCTGAAAACGCTGTACAAAAATATATAGCTCAAAAAAACCATGCCCTGGAACCGCTTGTGCTGCTGGAGCCATATCAGAATGAAGAACAGAGCCAGGTTGGCAACCGCCATATAGATCTGGGTGGGATGCAGATACACGTGGAGCGGTGCCAGGCTGTCGGGATGGGTGAACTGAATCCCAAAAGGCAGATCACATTGCCGGCCGTAACAGCATCCGGCGAA
>DATHSR010000386.1:0-4248 GCA_035464035.1 Desulfotignum sp.
TGGTGGTATGTCTTGTAAAGGTCAAATACTTCCTGCTACCTGGCTTTTTCATTGGTGACATCCTGGAGGGTTTCCACGGCACCGGCAACGGTGCCGGTACTGTCATACACGGCCGCTGCGGTAAAGAAGAGCCATTTGCCCTCCGGGGGCAGGTCCGGGAAAAAATCGGTGGCCGCGAACAGCTGTTTGTTGGCCAGGGCTTTTTTGTATTTGGGGCCGTAAAGGGCGATGATCTGGTCATCAGGGGCGCCGTCAATGATCAGGTCTGCCATGACCGGCCGTTTTTTGCCGTAAAACGCCTTCCACTGAAAATCGGTGCCGATCATCTCCCGGGCGGAAAATCCGCTCAACTCTTCCAAAGCCTGGTTGAAATGGCTGATTTTATGATGCCGGTCCAGTACGAAAATGGGGATGGGGGCTTTGTGAATGATATTGCCGAGAAGCTGGTTTTCCTCTTCGAGCGCCTGGATTCTTTTTTCAATTTCAGCCATGTCAGCGGCCCGGTTTTCCATAAAAACTCCAAAAGGCTTTACAAGATTCACGGTTCCCCGTATAACAAGCTGGTGACGTTATTGCCACTATATAAAATCATTGAATCAAATTGCAAGGATTTTAAGAGGTGATGAACAAGATACCGGACACCAATATCAAGACCGAGATTCTCATCCACGATCTCAAAGTGCCCATATCTGTGATCAATGCCGGCGCAAGGTCCCTGCTGGACCGCCAGGACACGTATGGCCCCCTGACGGAGAAGCAGATCAAGGTGCTCCACCGGATTGTCCGCAATACGCTGGCCACCCAGCGCCTGGTCAACGACGTACTTGAACTGGGCCGCTCCAGGGAGGGGGTCATGATCTGCTCCCAGTTTACGGTGGCCTCCCTGGTGGCCGGGGTGCTGGTGGAGGTGTTTGATCTGGCGGATCCCAATGTGGCGGACGCCGTTAGAAAAGTCGGCACCTATGCCGATCTCCAGAAAGTGGTCGCCGATGCCGGGGTCACCCTTCATTTTGCAAAACAGACCTGGGAAGCCAGCGTGTGTCTGGATGCGGCCAAGGTCCGTCAGATCCTGAGAAACCTGGTGACCAACGCGTTCAAGCACCGGTCCACCTGGGTGGATATCCGGGGGGTGATCCGGGACAGCCATTTGACCCTGTGGGTGAAAGATGACGGCCGGGGCATTGCCCGTGCGGATCACCAGCGGATATTTGACACCTATTTCACCACGGGCGGATCCATTGAAGATGCCATCCAGAGCCACGGTCTGGGACTGGCAGGTGTCATGGTGCTTCTCCGGGATATGGGCGGGGAAATGGCCCTGGAGTCGGACACGGGCCAGGGGGCCGAATTCAAGGTGATGATCCCCCTGCTGTAAGCAAAGCGAAATTCACGGGGTTGTTTTTTTTCGTTAGACTGTCTGTTGCCTGGGCGGCCAGATTTTTTTACCGGTTTTCGGTTCTGGCCGGTTTTTGGGGCCGGGCATCTGTCTGCCGGGCTTCAAGGGTATCCCAGAAATCGGAATCTTTTTTTTGCCAGCCTGTTCCAAAGAGCCGGTCAAATATCTGACGGACAGAGTCAAACCAACCGGAATGGGCCTGACGGCCCTGCTTTCGGGCGGTGAGCACATCCGCAGCAAACAGGGTGATGTCCACCAGCTTTTCTTTGGGCACATAGGCGTCCGCACCCTTTTCAATGGCGGTTTTCAGATTTTCCGGTGTCAGGGCGTGGGCGGTGAGCATCAGGGTGGGCAGATTCAGGTGGCGGGTGATTTCCAGCAGCTGATACCCCTGAACCCCCATAATGTCCAGGATGGCGGCATCATAGCGGTTGTTTTTCAGGCAGTTGACAGCGGATTCAAATGATCCGGCCGTATCCACCCGGCACATGTGCAGCAGCTCTTCCAGGGTTTCCAGGATATCGGGCTCATCATCCACCACCAGAATGTGCTTGTTTTCCAGAATCCGGCGATCATCCATGGAACCGCCCTACAGATCCACCCAGGTTTCCGCCTCATTGCCGCAGGTGGCGCAGGTCCCTGTTCCCTTGACTTTCTGCGGCTTTTGGGTTGTTTTTTTTTTCTGCTGGGCTTCTTCCACCTCAACCCACTGGCAGGTGACGATCATTTCCGCTTCATTGCCGCAGTTTTCACAGGTACAGACCTGTTTGAATTTTTTTTCAGTCATGGGGGCCTCCTTGGGTCGAAAAATTGTATTCAATGGCGACCCTACCATCATAATACGGAATGCAGTCATTGACCAGCCAAATTTTTCTGCCGGAACCTTGATAAAGGCCCTGTGGCACAAAATTTTACCGGATACCCCGCAGACCCGGGGGAAAATATGCTTGACAAAGCACTTGTGAAACGTTCTTATTGCAAAAGTTTATATTTTTTAATCATCAAATTTCAAAATTTGGTTTATGTGTCAGGAGGACAGGATGGAAATTTCAGTCACCCGGGTTGCCAAGGCCGGCACCCGGCCAAAAGACGAAGATCTGGGGTTTGGAACGGTATTTACCGATCATATGTTTGTCATGGAGTATGCCGCTGACAAGGGATGGCATGATCCCCGCATTGAACCGTTTGCACCGTTTTCTCTGTCACCGGCGTCCATGGTGTTCCACTACGGTCAGGCCATTTTTGAGGGACTCAAGGCTTACAAGACCCCGGACAAAAAGATTCAGCTGTTCCGGGCCAGGGATAATTTTGAACGCCTCAACCGGTCGGCCCGGGGCCTGTGTATCCCGGAAGTGGATGTTTCGTTTGTCATGGGGGCGCTCAAACAGCTGCTGCGGCTGGAAAAAGACTGGATACCGGAAACCCTGGGCACTTCGCTGTATATCAGGCCCTTTATCATTGCCACCGACCCCTTTCTGGGCGTGAGGTCTTCGTTTACCTTTAAATTTTTCATCATTTTGTGTTCAGTGGGGGCCTATTATGCCGGCGGACTGGCACCGGTGAAGATCTGGGTGTCCAGGGACCATGTCCGGGCCGTTCCCGGCGGGGTGGGAGAATTCAAGACCGCCGGCAACTATGCAGCCAGCCTCAATGCCGGTGAAATCGCCAAAAAACAGGGATATGCCCAGGTGTTGTGGCTGGATGCCCTGGAGCGGAAATATATTGAAGAAGTGGGGGCCATGAACATCTTTTTTCTCATCGACGGTGAACTGGTGACCCCCAATCTTACCGGCAGTATCCTGCCGGGCATCACCCGGTTTTCCGTCATCGATCTGGCGAAAAAATGGGGCATGACCGTATCTGAAAGAAAAATAAGTATTGACGAGGTCCTGGCCGCCCATGACAGCGGCCGGCTGGCTGAAGTGTTCGGATCGGGCACGGCCGCCGTGATTTCGCCGGTTGGCGAAATCCGATACGGAGACAGGGTCCTGCACATCGGAGACGGCAAGCCGGGCCGGGTGGCCATGAAATTTTACGATGCACTGACATCCATTCAATACGGCAAAGCACAAGATACGGAAAACTGGATCGAGCCGGTGGATTGAACACAGACGATACCCGGTCAGGGGTATGCGCAAATAAAGAAAACCGTCAGAAGATTGGAGAGGCAATGGCCAGGAAAAAAGAAGGCACACCCATTGGAAAGCGGATCAAACGGGCCAGGCTGGATAGAAAAGTCACCCTGGACACCATGGCCAACGAAACAGGCCTGGCAAAGGATGTGATCAAACAGATTGAAAGCGGGTCAAAGCGGCCATCCGTAGGGACGCTGCTGCAGATGTCCCGGGTGCTGCAGCTGGATTCGGACTTTCTGCTCAAGGATGCGGAAGAGGCCCGGGAAAAAAGATCCCAGGCCTATGCTAAGCGAACGGATCAATATGCCTACACCCCCCTGACGCCGGGGGCGGAAAACAAGCATTTAAAGGCATTCAGGATTGTGGTGGAAGCCGGCACCCGGCATGAGGGGGTGGGGTTTCAGCACGAAGGGGAGGAGTTTGTCCATGTGCTGGAAGGACAAGTGGAGGTTCAGGTGGGAGACCATGTCAACGTGCTCAGCACCGGAGATTCGCTTCATTTCAACTCAGGCATCAAGCATGATCTGCGGAATCCGGCCGATACGGACGCCCAGCTGATCGTGGTGGTGTACGTACCCTGAACAAGGAGATCCTGTTTATGTTGTTTAAGCTGACCGATGAACAGAAAATGATTCAAAACATGGTCCGGGAGTTTTCCAGAAAAGTGATCGCCCCCATGGCAGCCGAACGGGACCGGACCAAGGCGTTTCCGGCGGA
>DATHSR010000387.1:0-6667 GCA_035464035.1 Desulfotignum sp.
CCGGATCTCATGGCATTTCCTCTGGACCGGGTCATGTACGGCTCGGACTTTCCCAATATTCCCTATGCCTGGGACCGGGAACTCAAGTGGCTCAAAGGTGCGGATCTCTGTGCATCGGAATTGGAACAGATCACCTGGCGGAATGCAGCCCGGTTTTTCAATCTTGGCCTTAAGGGTCTTCATGGAGGATAGACAGACATGGACGGCATCACGTTAATCAGCCGGGAATTGCAGGTGCCTGAAAAACAGGTGGCCGCCGTATTGGATCTGCTGGACAAGGGCGCCACCATCCCGTTCATTGCCCGGTACAGAAAGGAGCAGACCGGCTCCCTGGACGAGGTGGCCATCGCCCGGATCCGGGACCGGCACCAGGCCCTGGCAGCCCTGGATGACAGAAAAACCGCCATTTTAAAGTCTCTGGGTGAACGGGATCTGCTGACAGCGGATCTGGCCCGGGCGGTTCATGAAGCTGCCACCCTGTCAGCGCTGGAAGATACCTATGAGAAATACCGGCCCCGGCGCCGGACCCGGGCCATGACGGCCAGGGAACAGGGGTTGGCCCCCCTGGCGGAACAGTTGCTGGCCCAGTCCTTGGGCACGGATCCTGACATCGCAGCCCAGCGGTTTGTGGATCCGGGCCGGGGTGTGGAAACCGCAGACCAGGCATTGGCCGGCGCCAGGGACATCATTGCTGAAACCGTCATTGAGGATCCGCAGGTGCGGGACGCGGTGCGGCAGCTGTATATGAAACAGGCCGTGATCCGTTCCCGGGTGAAAAAAGGGCAGGAGCAGGCGGGCGCCAAATTCCGTGATTATTTTGACTGGCAGGAGCCGGCTTTCAAGACGCCGTCCCACCGGATCCTGGCCATGCTCAGGGGATCAAAAGAAGGCGTGCTCACGGTGCATGTGGAAGTGGACAAGGCGGCGGCGGTCCGGACCATGGCGGCATTTTATCTTGAAAAGCAGCCCTCGCTGTGCCGGGACCAGGTATCGGCGGCCATCCAGGATGCCTTCAGACGGCTGCTGGGAAAATCCCTGGAAAAAGAATGTCTCCAGGCATTGAAATCGGAAGCGGACCGCCAGGCCATCCAGGTGTTTGCAAAAAATCTCAAGGACCTGCTGCTGGCCCCGCCCCTGGGGGAAAAATCAATTCTGGCCATTGATCCGGGATTCAGAACCGGTTGCAAGATCGTTTGCCTGGATGCCAAGGGCGATCTGTGCCACCACGGGGTGATCTATCCCCACACAGGGGAAAAAGCCAGAGAGCAGTCCGGCCGGACCCTTTCGGATCTGGTGAAACAATACCGGATCCAGGTGGTGGCCGTGGGCAACGGCACTGCCGGCAGAGAAACTCAGGCCTTTGTCCGGGAACTGGGGCTTCCTGAAACAGTGGAGATCGTGATGGTGGACGAAAGCGGAGCCTCGGTATACTCGGCATCAGATATTGCCAGACAGGAGTTTCCGGATCACGACATCACGGTGCGGGGTGCGGTGTCCATCGGCCGGCGTCTGATGGATCCGCTGGCCGAACTGGTCAAAATCGATCCCCAATCCATCGGGGTAGGACAGTACCAGCATGATGTGGACCCCAAAATGCTGACCCAGGCACTGGATGACACGGTGAAAATCTGCGTCAACCAGGTGGGGGTGGAAGTCAATACCGCATCCCGGGAGCTGCTGGCCCGGGTGGCCGGGTTGAATGACGCCATTGCCGCCAATCTGGTGCGGTTCCGTCAGGAAAACGGGCCTTTTTCAACCCGGCAGGCGTTTTTGCAGGTTCCCCGGCTGGGTCCCCGGGCGTTTGAACAGGCGGCCGGGTTTCTGCGGATCCGTAATGGACACAACCCGCTGGACGCCTCGGGTATCCATCCGGAATCCTATGGGGTGGTGGCACAGATGGCAGCAGACCAGGGGTGTCTGCCCAAAGATCTGGTCAGAAATCCGGACCGGGTGAAAAAGATTGATCCCCGCGGCTATATCACCGATCACCAGGGCCTGCCCACCCTCATGGATATTCTGTCGGAACTCAAACAGCCGGGCCGGGACCCCAGAAAATCCTTTCAATCCGTTGCGTTTGATCCGTGTGTCCATAAAATTGAGGACCTGGTCCCGGGCATGCGGGTGCCGGGTATCGTGACCAATGTCACCCGGTTCGGCGCGTTCGTGGACATCGGCGTTCACCAGGACGGCCTGGTTCACATCAGCCAGATGGCGGACCGGTTTGTCAAGGATCCCAATGACATTGTCACGGTGCGCCAGCAGGTGCAGGTTTGGGTAATGGGTGTGGATGCGGCAAAAAAAAGGATCGCTCTTTCTTTGAGATCCGGTTCCCGGGATTCTGATGCGGCATCAAAAAACAAATGACGCGTTGAAAAAATCCAGGAAGAGGTTACAATGGTAAATAGCGGGGTGTACCGCCGCGCAGTGTTTTATTGTTTGAAACAGGTGACATTACAGCAGTTGGCACCTGAAATGACTGACACCAGACACAAAGGAGAACACTTATGGCATCTACCAAACTTGCAGGAAACCCGGTCTCTCTGGCAGGTGAATTTGTCGCCCCAGGCAAAACAGCGCCTGATTTTACAGCCGTTAACCAGGATCTGTCCGAAATCACACTTAAAAGTTTTGCAGGAAAACGCAAGGTGCTCAACATTTTTCCCAGTATCGACACCGATGTGTGCGCGGCATCGGTGCGCAAGTTCAATGAAAAGGCCGCCGGGCTGGAAAACACCCAGGTGATCTGCCTGTCCCAGGATCTGCCGTTTGCCCATAAGCGGTTCTGCGGGGCTGAAGGTATCGACAATGTGGTGTCCGCATCCCTTTTCCGGGACAATGAATTCGCCACAAAGGCGGGGGTGCTCATCATGGACGGCCCCTTGAAGGGACTGACCGCCCGGGCGGTCGTCGTTCTGAATGAAAACAACCAGGTGGTGCATGCCCAGCTGGTGGATGACATTAAAAACGAACCGGATTACGACGCCGCCCTGGCAGCCCTTTAGGGCAATGTCACACCCGCCTGCCGGGTCCCGGGGTCCTTTGCGCTGAAGATAAAATCGGTTTTGAAAAAAAGAGGAGACCTTATGAAACTGTTTCGTATACTGGTGCTGTGCCTGGCCGTCCTGGCCACAGGTATTTCCGCCACTGCATCAAACACCTGGCTGCAGAAAGGGACCGATACCCTGAAATCCCTGGGCGGTACAGATACCCAGACCGCTGTTTCCGGCACAAGCCCGGCCCTTCCCATGACAGATGTTGTCGCCGGTCTCAAGGAGGCTTTGACCGTGGGGTCCGGCAACGTGGTCCAGAAGCTGGGGCAGACCGACGGGTTTTACAAGGACCCCCAGGTGCGCATCCCGCTGCCGGGGACACTGGCCAGAGTGAAAAGCGCCCTGGACAAGGTGGGCATGTCCGGGTATGCCGATGACCTGGAGCTGAAACTGAACCGGGCTGCTGAAGCGGCCACCCCCAAGGCCCGGGATCTTTTCATGACTGCCATCTCCCAGATGACCTTTGAGGATGCCAGGGCCATTCTCAATGGACCCGAAGATGCCGCAACCCAGTATTTCAAGGCAAAGATGTCCCCGGAACTGGCGGCGGCCATGACCCCTGTGGTGGAAGACAGCCTCTCCGAGGTAGGAGCGGTCCAGTCTTATGACCGGATGATGGGACAATATGCCTCTTTGCCGTTTGTGCCGGATGTGAAGGCGGATTTGACCGGTCATGTGGTGGACAAAGGCATGGACGGTATCTTTCACTACATGGCCAAAGAGGAGGCCGGCATCCGGAAGGATCCGGTAAAACGCACCACAGACCTGCTTAAAAGAGTGTTTCAATAAAAACAAGAGGTGAATATGGAATGTCAATTTCTGGGCGGGGCCGGGGAAGTCACCGGCTCCATGCATCTGCTCAATACAGGTGATGATCTGATACTCATGGACTGCGGCCTGTTCCAGGGCCATCGAAAGGAAAGCAATGAAAAAAACCGGCAATTTCCGATAGACCCTTCAAAGATCACCAGCATGGTGCTTTCCCATGCCCATATCGATCATTCCGGCCGGATTCCCGTGCTGACCCGGGGCGGGTTTCCCGGCCGTATCATCACCACCCGGCCCACCCAGAGCGCGTTGACCTACATGCTTCTGGACAGCGGACATATCCAGGAATCTGATGCCCAGTACCTCAACTACAAAGCCCTGCGGTCCTTTCTTTACGAGGAGGAGCAGAAAAAAAAAAACCAGCAGCTGACCAACAAGGAAAAAGCCCGGATCAAGCGGCTGCTGAAAAAAAGTCCCTATGACCTGGATGCGGACGCAATCGGCAAGCTTCAGCGCCAGTACAATCTGAATACCGTTGTGCCGCTGTATACCCAGGAGGATGCGCGGCAGGCCCTGTCTCAAATTGACGGATACCCCAACCGCCACCCGGTGTCCATCGGCCGGAACACTACCGTCAAATTTTACAGGGCCGGTCATATCCTCGGCTCGGCTTTTTCCCTGATCACGGTCACAGACAAGGGAAGTACCAGAAAAATTCTTTACACCGGTGATGTGGGGCGTTTCAACAAACCCATTATCAAAGATCCCACCCTGGTGTTTGATGAAGAAGATACAGAGATTGACCTGCTGATCATTGAAAGCACCTATGGCGACCGGGAACACGGTCCGGCGGCGGATCTGGAAGAAAGCCTGAAAAAAGTGCTGATAGAAACCGTAAAAAACCAGGGGTCTTTGATCATTCCCTCTTTTGCCTTTGGCAGAACCCAGGAACTTATTTATGTGTTTCACAAACTCTATGAATCCGGACAGGTGCCCCGGCTGCCCATCTATGTGGACAGCCCCCTGGCATCCAGCCTGACCCAGGTGTTTGGCGAGCATCCGGAAACCTATGACAAGGAAACCCATGCCGAGTTCCTGGAAAAAGGATTGAACCCGTTTTACTTTGACAAAATCAGGTTTGTGCAGACCGTTGAGGAATCCATGGCCCTGACACGGGATGAAACCCCCCATGTGGTGATCTCCGCATCGGGTATGTGTGAGGCCGGCCGCATCCTTCACCACCTGCGGTACAAGATCCACAACCCGAAGAACACCATCCTGATCGTGGGGTTCATGGCCCAGCACACCCTGGGCCGGCGGATCGAAGAACTGGGGGATGAGGCGGCCCGGAACGCCGGTTCAGATAAAAAACCCCCGGAGGTCAAGATTCTGGGGAAATCCTACCCGCTGGCCGCCCGGGTGGAAAAAATCGGCGGGTTCAGTGCCCATGCGGACAAGAATGAACTGGACCGGCTGGTGACACAATCCAACCTGAAAATCAGCAAAATCGCCATTGTCCATGGTGAGGAAACCCAGAGCCAGGCTTTTGCAGACCACCTGGGCCAAAAAGGGTATGACGTGTTTATACCCCGTCAGGGAGATGTCTTGTCTCTGTAGAACCGGCGGGCAGCTTTGGGAAAAAATCGATTAATATTGGACAAGTGCTGTTTGACGTTCTATGTTAAAAACAAGGTTTGTTTTCCCGGTAAAGGTACCAGGGTAAAAATTATTTGAATGACCGGCCGCTGACTCTGAAACAAACAAGCGGCCGGCGACCGGGGCAAAGAAGTTGCCCAGAAAGGAAGTTTTTTAAAATGACAGAGACCATCAAGTCAGGCGATACCATTTCGGTGGAGTACACAGGCAAGAAACAGGACGGCACGGTGTTTGACAGCTCCGAAGGAAAAGCCCCTCTCAAATTCACCGTGGGATCAGGCATGCTGATCCAGGGATTTGACACCGCCGTTCTGGGGATGAAACCCGGTGAATCCAAAACAGTTGAAGTGCCGCCGGAACAGGGATACGGTCCCCGCCATGAAGATGCGTTTGTTAATATTCCCCGCAATCAGATTCCTGAAGAGATCCCGCTGTCCGAGGGCCTGATTCTTCAGCTCCAGGACCCCCAGGGACGGCCGGTGCCGGCCATGGTGGCGGAGATCACCGATGACAATGTGAAAATGGATATCAATCACATGCTGGCCGGAGAAACCCTCACCTTTGATATCACGGTCCGGGAAACCGGGCTGGAGCCGGACAGCCATTCTTGCGGATCCGGCGGATGCGGGTCCGGGGCCGGCGGCTGTGACGGCTGCTGAAACCCTTCATAAGCGATCCATTGATAACCGTTGATCCGGAAACATCAGGTCCGGAAACCCGGACCTGATGTTCAAGGGCAGAAAAAATGAAAATCGCCATGTGTCAGACCAATCCGGTGTTGTTGGATGTAAAGGCCAATGTGGCAGCGGTCATTGACAAGATCCATGCCTGCAAAGACATGGGGGCGGATCTTATCGTGTTCCCGGAGCTGGCCCTGACCGGTTATTTTGTGGGGCTCAAATACCATGAAGCGGCCCTGCAGATGACCTCCCCTCAGATCAAGCGCATCGCAGAGGCCACCAAAGGGACGGCGGCGGTGGTGGGATTTATTGAAGAGTCCTTGTCCATGAATTTTTACAATTCCGCGCTGGTGGCTGTGGACGGTGAGCTCAAGTTTGCCTACCGGAAACTGAATCTTCCCAATTACGGGGTGTTTGAGGAGCAAAAATTTTTTGCAACCGGAAAACATGTCCGGGGATTCCGGCTGCATGGACTCAATATTGCGGTGTTCATCTGCAATGACCTGTGGCACC
>DATHSR010000388.1:0-7032 GCA_035464035.1 Desulfotignum sp.
CAAAGGCTATGTGGGGTTTCGGCAGCTGATGGGCGACAAACAAGAGATCTTTGTGGTGACCGGACAGGATCTGGCATCCGCCATGACCCGGGTCACCCGCAGTTTTCTGGAGCATAAGGGGTTTTCTGTTTCTCTGATCCCTTCCTGGCCTGCCACGGCCCCGGGGGTATCCCGGATGGCCGGACAATTTGACCATGTACTGGCAGCCGAGATTCACCAGTTTGAATGCCGGGCTGTCAAAAAAGGTCCTGCCACAGAGATGATTCTTTCCATCGACCTGACTTTCCATCTGGGAACCCCGGACAAACGACAGCTCACCACCATTCCCATCGCACTGACCCTGGAGCGGACCGAGCTGATGTTTTCCCGGAAAAAGGTGGAAGCGTTTATCAACGAGGCCATTGACGAGATTTTTATCAAGGCCCTTGCTCTCTCCTATTTCTGACCCCTTATGCTATTTTACGGACTGCCATGATGAATTACTGGATTTCACAAACCGGCGCTTTTACCCCCTCCAGAGTGCTCAAGACCATTCTTTACACCAATGCGGCCCTGTTCATCATCAGCCTGATTTTCAGCGGCAGATCCGTGCACACCGGCTTCAGCCCGTTTCACGTTTTAAGCCCCTCCATGGATGCCTTGATTTTCCTGGGTGCGTCCGGCCGCCTGCCCATTGACACCTTCCAGGCATGGGGGTCATTGATCACAGCCAACTGGCTTCACGGCAGCCTGCTGCACATTGTCTTCAACATGCTGGCCCTCAAGACGGTGGCGCCCCTGGTGATGGCGGAGTATGGGGTGTTCCGGATGTTCACCATCTATACCCTGTCCGGTGCTGCCGGATTTCTGCTTTCCGTGATGGGGCATGTCCCGGTGACCATCGGGGCGTCCGCAGGTCTGTGCGGCCTCATCGGGGCGCTGCTGTACTTTGGCAGATCCAGAGGCGGTCCCTGGGGCCACCGGGTATATCAGCAGACCGCGGGGTGGATCGTCAGCCTGGCCCTGATCGGTTTTCTGCTGCCCAACATCAACAACTGGGGCCATGGGGGGGGGCTTGTGGCCGGCATCGCTTTGGGATGGGTTCTGGGCTACAATGACCGGAAGATGGAAAATCAGGCGCACCGGATACTGTCCGTCTGCCTCATGGGCCTCACTGCCCTGCTGCTGGCCCGGCCGGTGATACAGGGATTTTTCCTGATACTTTTCTAGCGGCCCGGCAATTTTACACAAATTTTACACGGTTGTCTTGAAATCGTCTTTTTTCTCCATTATATGACCCTGTATGACATTCCATCCCCCTTATATCGCCGTGGTATCCATGGCCGGCATTTTTCCGGGCGCGAATGATACCCGGCAGTTTATCGACAATATCTTGAAAAAAAAACAGGCCGTTGTCCAGGCTCCAGCGGACCGGTGGGCCGCACCGGTCGAAAAAATGGCGGTTTCTGCCGCCTGCCCGGACCGGGCCGTGTCAGACCGGGCCGGGTTGATCACTGACTTTACTTTTGATCCCCAGGGGTTTGATCTGGATCCGGCAATCTTAAACGCCCTGGATCCGACCCATCACCTGGTGCTGGATGCCGGCCGGACTGCCTGTACGGCCTGCCACCTGCCTGAAGAGATCAGACAGCGTACCGGTGTGATTCTGGCTGCCATTGCACTGCCTACCGACAGGGCATCGGCATTTTCCAGGGAACTGTTGTGCGCAAACACGCCCAAACCGGTCACCCCGGTGGATGCCCTGTCCTGTGCCATGGTCTCCGGCCCTGCCGCCGTTCTGGCCAGAGTGATGGGATTTGGGGCCGGCACCTTCACACTGGATGCCGCCTGTGCCTCGTCTCTGGTGGCCATCAAACTGGCGTGTGAACATCTGATCACCGGCCGGGCCGATGTCATGGTCACCGGCGGGGTATCCCGGCCGGATGCATTGTACACCCAGATCGGTTTCTCCCAGCTGGCAGCCCTGTCCCCGTCCGGGCGGTGCGCCCCCTTTGACCGGCAGGCGGACGGACTGGTGGTGGGAGAAGGGTGCGGCATTCTGGTGCTCAAGCGTCTGGCCGATGCCCTGGCCTGCCAGGATCCCATTTTCGGCATCATCAGGGGATGGGGGATTTCCAATGATATCCAGGGCAATCTGGTGGCTCCGGCATCCGAAGGCCAGGTACGGGCCATGGCTGCCGCCTGTGACATGGCCGGATTGACCCCGAACCGTCTCCAGTACATGGAGTGCCATGGGTCCGGCACCCCGGTGGGAGACCGGGTGGAGCTGACCAGCATCCGGGATCTTCTGAAACAATATGACATGCTGAACACGCCGCTGGCCATCGGGTCGGTGAAATCCAATATCGGCCATCTGCTGACCGCTGCCGGCGCTGCCGGTTTCATCAAGACACTGCTGGCCATGAACCAGAAGACACTGCCGCCTTCGTGCAACTTTACAGCCCTGCCGGACAACCATCCCCTGGGCGGGACCCGGGTGCAGGTCCAGGCAGTCGCCGGGGACTGGATCCCCAGTATCCCGGGAGAACCCCGAAGGGCAGGTGTTTCCGCTTTTGGATTCGGCGGCGTCAATGCCCATATTCTGGTGGAGGAGTTTTTGCCTTCCCAGCACCGGGATACCGTGCCCCGGGCCCCGGCACCCCCTGTATCCGGGTTTCGGGAAACAGAGACAACCAAATTCGCCATCGTGGGCATGCACACCTTCACCGGCACCTGCCCGGATCTGACGGCCTTCACCGATCTGGTTCTGGGCCGCACCCCTGTATGCCCTGCACCGGCGAAGAACCGGTGGCGCCGGATCGACCATCTGCCGGAAGACATTCAAAACCTGTCTGCCGGTTTCATTGACACCCTGTCCATGGCCATGGGGGAATGTCACATCCCGCCGGTGCAGATGCCCGATATCCTGCCACAGCACCTGGTTCTGCTCAAGGCGGCCCATAGCGCCCTGACAGACGCCGGCATTTCAGCCCGGCCCGGTGAAAATGAGCTGCCTCGGACCCGGGCCGGTTGCGCCGTGGGCATTGAATTTGACTTCGGGGCCACGGATTTCTCTTTGCGGTGGCATGCCCATTCCCTGCCGGACGGTCAGCAGGACCAGCTGGCTCCGCCCCTGACCTTCACCCGCACCCTGGGGGCTTTGGGCGGTATAGTCGCATCCCGGCTAGCCCGGGAGTTCAAGCTGGGGGGACCGTGCTTCACCGTTTCAGCCGGTGCCGCCTCCGGCATCAAGGCCATCGAGGTGGGGACCCTGTCTCTGGCAGCACGGGAAACCGACTGGTTCATCTGCGCCGGGGTGGACATGGCCGGGGATATCCGGCCGTTCTGCCTGAACCATGCCATGGATCCTTTTGCCTCGGCCCTGCCGGCCGAAGGGGCTGCCGCCCTTGTCATCAAGCGCCTGGCAGATGCTCAAAAAGACCAGGACCGTATTTACGCTGTCATCGAGGGGGTGTCTGCCGGCAGCGGCAGCCCGCTGACTGCGGAAAACATACCGGCAGCAGACCCGTTTCCGGCCCCGGACCCCTTTGCCTGCCTGCCGGATGCAGCCCGGGAGGCCGATCCGGCAGCTGCAGCCTTCCAGGCCGGGCTGGACCGGCTGCTGACCGGAGCCGGCCTCCGGTTTCCAGACCTTTCTTTTGTGGACACCCACTGTGGCGGTTCCGGCCGCCTGGCTTCGGTGGAAGCCAGGGCCCTGGCCCTTTTCAACACCAGGTCCCAGGCCCCTCCCTGTTTTCTGGGATGGACCGCCGGAAGCATTGGGGACACCCGGGGAGTCTCCGGTCTGTGTTCGGTTATCAAAACCGCCCTGTGCCTGCATCACCGCACCATTCCGGGAATTCTGACGGGCCCCTGGCTGCGCCCCCTGGAAAACCGGGGATTTGTTCTTCCCGGCGCATCAACCCCCTGGCCGGAAGAGGCAGACACCGTTGAGCGGGGTGTCGCTTTAGCCATGACCTTTGAGGGCGGTACGGCCTTCTGCCTGCTGACCCGATCATCAGACGCCAGATTTGCGCCCGTGGATATATCGGCAGATCAGCCAAAGGCGGCGGGCAGTTCAACCACCCGGATGATCCAAGACCTGCCGCCCGGTATATCCGTGGGACGGCCGCAGGCTTTTGTTCATCCTGCCCTGCCGATGATTCCCACCACCCGCCCCCCCCTCAGTCAGGAACTGATGGCAGCACTGAACCCCGGGCCGTCCACCGCTTTTGAGAACACGGCTCCCGGTCCCATCGACTCTGATCTTTCAGTACCGCCTGCTCTCCCCCCAAAGGCTGGCCCGGGAAACACATGGCTGCCTTTCCCGGATCCGGAACCCGCCCTGGCTGCATCCCGGGCCACCGCCCGTGCCCATGAAAAATTTCTATCCTTTTCCCAAAACAGTATGGACCAGCTGCAAACCCAGTTTGACGCCCTGACCCGGGCTGCGGCAGCCATGGTCCAGAACCCGCTGTCAGACCATGCCGGCGGCCGGGACACTGACAAAAGTCCAGACCCGCGTCCTGCCCCTGACACAACCCTGCCCACGGACCGGGCAGCAGCACCCGAAACACCGCGGTTCACCCGGGACCAGTGCCTGGAATTTGCCATCGGCCGTGCCGGCAACGTGCTTGGTCCTGATTTTGACATCATCGACACCTATCCGGTCCGGGTAAGGCTGCCCGGCGAACCGCTGATGCTGGTGGACCGGATTATGGCCATCGAGGGAACGCCCTGTTCTTTGGGGCCGGGTAAAATCATCACCCAGCACGATGTTTTGCCGGGTGCCTGGTATCTGGACGGCGGATCGGCACCGGTGTCCATTTCCATCGAAGCCGGTCAGGCAGACCTGTTTTTATGCGCCTTTCTGGGCATTGACCATGTGGTGAAAGGACGGCGCAAATACCGGCTGCTGGATGCAAAAGTCACCTTTCACCGGCCTTTGCCCCGGCCGGGTGAGACCATCGAATACCATATCTGCATTGACCGGTTTTTAAGACAGGGCGACGTCTATCTGTTTTTTTTCCACTACAAGGGGTATATTGATCGCCATCTGTTTATCTCCATGCGGGACGGATGTGCCGGATTTTTCACTGAACAGGAAGTCAACAACTCCGGCGGTATTGTGCTCAAAAAACAGGACCGGACCGCCGCTGAACCGGCTGTGCCGTTTGACCCGCTGGTTCCGGCCCGGCCGGCCGCCTTCAGCGATGAACAGGTCGCACATCTCCGGCAGGGGAACCTGGCTGCCGCATTTGGCAGCGATTTTACCGGCATGACTCTGGGGGCGGCACAGCGCCTGCCCGGCGGCCATATGCACCTGATCGACCGGGTTCTGTCCTTTGACCCGAACGGGGGAAAGTACGGCCTGGGCACCATCGTTGCCGAGGCGGACATCCGCCCGGACGCCTGGTTTCTCACCTGCCATTTCATCGATGACCCGGTCATGCCGGGCACCCTGATGTACGAGTGCTGCGCCCATGCCCTGCGCATCTTTGTCCAGCGCATGGGATGGGTTTCCCCGGACCCTGCTGTCCATTTTGACGTGCTGCCGGACAACGAAAGCGATCTCAAATGCCGGGGACCGGTGACGCCGCTTACCCGGAAAGCCAGGTATGAAATCGAAATCCGGCAGATGGGATATATGGACGGCACCGATCAGCCGTTTGTCATTGCCGATGCCCACATGTTTGCCGATGATCTGCGCATCGTATTCTACCAGAATATGGGAATGACCCTGACCGGGGTAACCCGGACCACCCTTGAACACGCGTGGAGACACCCATGAAATTCAGCAAGGTCTTTATCTCTTCCTTTGGATATGAACTGCCCCCCCACATCGTCACCACCGCCCAGATAGAGGCCCGACTCAAGCCGTTCCTGGATGCGGTGGGGTTTGAACCGGGCCAGCTGGAGGCCCTCACCGGAATCCGGGAGCGCCGGTACTGGGATGTGGACCATACCCTGGCCGAGCATGCGGCAGTGGCCGGACAGCGGGCCATTGACGAGGCCGGCATTGACCCGTCCGACATCGGGGCGCTGGCGTTCTGCGGGGTGGGCCAGGACGGATTTGAGCCCGCCACCTCCTGCGCGGTTGCCCACCGGCTCAATATCGGGCCCGATGCCCATGTGTATGATGTCAAATCCGCCTGCCTGGGCATGGTCACCGGCATGGTCCATGTGGCCAACGAGATCGAACTGGGCAATATCAGGGCCGGCCTGGTGGTCTCCTGTGAAACCGCCCGGCAGATCGTGGACAGTACCATCAAAGAGATCAATTTTCACAAAAGCGTTGATTTTTACAGGGACACCCTGGCCACCCTGACCGGCGGTTCCGGTGCAGCCGCCGTTCTGCTCACCGACGGCACCCTGGGTGACGCATCCATACGACACCATGCCCTCAAAGGCGGGGTGGTAAAGAATGCCATCCAGCACCACGACCTGTGCTACTGGCGGTTTGACCAAACAGGCATGCCCACGGATGCCAAAGTCATCATGCGGACCCGGGCTGCCGAGGTCCTGGAAAACGGCCTGATTCTGGCCACCCGGACCTTCCAGGCACTGAAGCAGATCTTCAGCCTGCCCGATGACAAGCCGGACAAAGTCATCGGCCATCAGGTGGGCGCCATTCATCACCAGCGCTTCTATGGGGCCCTGGGACTGGACATGGCAAAGGATTTTGCCACATTTCCTTTCCTGGGCAATGTGGGGACAGTGTCTTTGCCCATCACCGCCGCCATTGCCGATGAACGGGGATTTCTTCAGCCCGGCGATTTTGTGGCCTTCATCGGGGTGGGATCCGGGTTGAACTGCTATGTACTGGGGGTGGAATGGTGACAAAACGGCGTATCAACGGCCGGATCCTTTCCTCTGCGGCGTTTGAGAGCGAATATCCCTTTGCCCCCCATTATCTGGGAATCAACGGCCACACCCTCCATTACCTGGATGAAGGATCAGGTCCGCCGGTACTTATGGTCCACGGCAATCCCACCTGGTCCTTCTATTTCCGCAACCTGGTTTCCCGCCTGTCCAGGGAATTCAGAATCCTGG
>DATHSR010000389.1:0-4424 GCA_035464035.1 Desulfotignum sp.
TGGCACCGGCCTGTCTGACACTGTCGGCAATGCCCACCACATGAATCAGGGTTTTGGAAGGAATGCATCCCTGGGTGAGGCAGACCCCGCCGAGCCGGTCTTCAGCTTCCACCAGCACCACCTCCTGCCCCAGGTCGGCGGCGGCGATGGCAGCGGTGTATCCGCCGGGACCACCGCCGATGACCACCACATCGGTATCATAGATCATCTCTCCCACAACCATGTCCGCACCTCGCTTTGTTTCATGTTCATATATGGGTCATAAACAGTGCCGGATCTTCCAGCATGGCCTTGAGATCCCGGACAAACCGGGCGGCCTGGACCCCGTCCGCCACCCGGTGATCAAAGCACAGGGTCAGGGGCAGCATCTGCCGGATCACCACGGCATCGTCTCTTACCACCGGTTTTTTCTCCACCCGGCCCATACCCAGAATCGCGGTTTCCGGATAATTGATGATGGGCACCACATGGGTGCCGCCGATGGCCCCCACATTGGTGACGGAAAAGGTGCCGCCGGTGAGGTCTTCCAGCATGATTTTTCCCTCCCTGGCCACCCGGGCCAGGTGCCGGATCCGGTATCCCAGGGCAGCCAGGCTGTGCCGGTCCGCATCCTGGATCACCGGCACCATCAGCCCTTTGGGGGTGTCTGCGGCAAATCCGATGTGATAGAATTTTTTATGGATGATCTGCATCTGCCGGGTATCCACACTGGCATTGAAGGCGGGGTAGGCTTTGAGCAGACCGGTCACGGCCTTGATCACAAACGCCAGCAGGGTCAGGTTCCCGCCGGCGTCTGCCCCGTCTGATTCTTCAGCCGGGCTGCCGGTGTTCAGACGGCGCTCCGGCGTGGTATTATACTCCTGACGCAGTTTTTCCAGCTTCGTCACATCTGCCTCATCCATATGGGCCACATGGGGCACCAGGATGGCGGCCGTTACGGTTTTTACTGCGGTTTTGCGCCGCAGGGAGCGGATGGGAACTGTTTCCACAGGGCCCTGGGCTGCAAAATCCGGCAGATCCAGAGGAACCAGAAATGGAATACCTGTTACTGAAAGGGGTTCATCCTCACTCGGATCAGGTTTTCCTGAGGGTTCGGCATTTTCATTTTCTTCCGGGACCGACGCCTGTTGACTGTCACCGGTTTCCAGGTGTTTTTCATACCGAACCAGGTCATCGGCGGTCACCCGGCCGCCGGGACCGGTGCCCGGCACCTGGTTGATGTCAATATCCATTTCCCGGGCCAGTCGGCGCACCGCAGGTGCCGCGATGGCCCGGGTTTGGGCATCTGCCTGCGCCCCACCGATACTTTGTGTGTCAGCTTCGGTCTCACTTTGGTCTGACGGGTCCTGATCAGGCGCGTTTCTTTTGCCGGAAGAACCGGAGGCTGATCTCTCTGCCGGCTGGCTGTCTGCATCTCCTGATTGCGATGGCCCCTGTTGCTCCGCTGCATCACCGGTATCGATCTCCACCAGCACCTGGCCCACCTGGACCAGGTCGCCGACTTTGGCTTTCAGCCGGTGAATGGTGCCGGTTTTCGGGGACGGAATCGTCACGGCGGCCTTGTCGGTCTCCATATCGCACAGCGGATCATCTTCTGTGACAGCCTCTTTTTCCCTCACATGCCACTGAAGCAGCTCCCCTTCATGAATACCTTCGCCCAGGTCCGGCAGTTTGAATTCAAACATAAGGTCCTCCTGAATCCTGCACGGTGTTAAAAATTCACGGTGTCCACAATGGCCCTGGAGATGTCTGACACCGAGGGCAGATACAGCTGTTCTCTGGCAAACAGTGGCATGACCACATCATACATGGTCACCCGTCTGACCGGTGCCTCCAGATACATCAGGGCCTGGTCATTGATCAGGGCGATGATTTCCGATGCCGGGCCGAAGGACTGCTGGGCCTCCTGGACCACCACGCACCGGCCGGTCTTTTTCACCGACGCCACAATGGTTTCCGCATCCATGGGGGAGATGGTCAGCAGATCGATGATCTCCGGCTCAATCTTTGTCTCTGATTTCACCGCCTCCACTGCCTTGAAAGTGTCCCGCATCATGGCGCCCCAGGAGATGATGGTGATGTCTTTTCCCTGTTTTACCACATGGGCTTTTCCGATTTCAAAGTCAGCGGCCGCCGGATCCACCGCTTCCTTGAACGACCGGTAGGACCGTTTGGGTTCCATGAACACCACCGGGTCGGGATCTTCGATGGCTGCTTTGAGCAGCACCCCGGCATTGGCCGGTGAAGACGGGATGACCACCTTGACCCCGGCGGTGTGCGCCCAGTAGACCTCCTTGCTCTCGGAGTGATGCTCCAGCGCCCTCACCCCGCCGCCGTAAGGCATCCGCACCACCAGCGGCACGGTGAACCGGCCCCGGCTCCGGGTGCGCATGCGGGAGGCATTGCCTTCCAGCTGATGCATCATCAGATAGGAAAACCCGGAAAACTGCATCTCCACCACGGGCTTGAGTCCGGCCATGGCCATACCGATGGCTGTCCCCAGAATGGCGGATTCGGCAATGGGGGTGTCCATGACCCGTTTCCGGCCGAATTTCTCGAACAGCCCGTCGGTCACCCGGAACACACCGCCGTTCACGCCCACATCCTCACCCATGACCACCACCGTGTCATCGGATGACATGATGTCATGCAGGGTGTTGTTCAAGGCTGTCACCATGTTAATTTTGGTCATGTGCCCCCTCCTTTTCCAGCCGTGCCTTAAAATGGGCCCGCTGGGATTCGATCAGGTCCGACCGGGTCCCGAACACATGGTCAAACGGGGCATCCGGTGCAAACGGGGCCTGGGATTCAAACGCCTTGACCGCGTCATCGATCTGCTGTTTGCAGTCCGCCTCCAGCCGGTCCTGGCTCTTTTCATCCCAGATACCCTTGTCTGTCAGGTATTTTCTGAATCGGATCAGGGGATCCTTTGCCTCCCAGGCGGACACCTCATCCTCGGACCGGTACCGGGACGGATCATCTGCGGTGGTGTGCATGAGCATGCGGAAGGTCATTGCCTCGATCAGGGTCGGTCCCTCATCGGCCCGGGCCCGGTCCGCAGCCTCCCTGACTGCCTGGTAAACGGCCAGGGCATCGTTGCCGTCCACCTGGACGCCCGGGATTCCGTAGGCAATGGCTTTCTGTGCAATGGTCCTGGATCTGGTCTGAATCTTCAGGGGTGTGGAAATGGCATACTGGTTGTTCTGGCACAAAAATATCACCGGCGCGTTCAGCACTGCGGCAAAATTCAGGGCTTCATGAAAATCCCCCTCAGAGGTGGCCCCGTCCCCGAACATGGCCAGCACCACTGTGTCCTTTTCCCCCTTATACCGGGAGGCATAGGCCAGACCTACGGCCTGGGGCAGCTGGGAGGCCAGCACAATGGAGATCGGCAGGGTCCGGTCATTATTTTCATTGACACTGCCCTCTTCCCAGCCGTTGAAAAGCAGCAGTGCATTTTTCAGGGTTTCTCCCCGCATCAGGCGGGCCCCCAGTTCCCGGTATGATCCCACAAACCAGTCGGTGTCCCTTAACGCCAGAATCGGGGCGCAAAATGCCGCCTCCTGTCCCTTGTTCACCGGGATGGTGCCCAGCCGTCCCTGACGCTGTAGATTGAGCATGCGGGCATCCGCCATCCGGGACAGGGTCATGGCCTGGTAGAGTTTTTTCAGCTCATCTTCACCAAGATCCGGTTCCAGGTCCGTGTCCACGGTGCCATTTTCATCCAGGATGTGCAGCTGCTGTATGCTGAAGTCATCGATTGTTTTTAACGGCATGTCCTGCCTCCTTTTTACTGGATGCCGCAGCGCCTGCAGCGGTTATCCTGTGGTTCTGATCTTGGCAAACACTTCAGGGGTGGGTTTGGGGAGTCCGGCAACCTTCCATGCCTTGACCGGATCAGGAAACTGTTCATAATTGCAGTCTTTGGACTGCCCCACATTTTTGCACACCGCCCTGAGAATGGGAAATGCTTCAAACTTCTCATAATAACTGCGCATAAACTTGATAATTTCCATGCGCTCGGTGCTCAGGGGACATTCGTCATCAATTCCTTCTTTTTCCGCCAGGGCGCATGCGATCTCTTCGGTCCAGGAACGAAAATCCTTAAGATAGCCTTCTTCATCCAGATGAAGTTCAAGATCCTGGGTGTTTACCATGGGTCACCTCCTGAAATTTGTGTTCATAAAAGCGGTGCGTTTTGTCACCTTAAAAAATAGGATAATCACCAAACTGACTTTGTAAACAACTCACTCCATAAGTCAAACATAGCTTTTAGTAAAAACCACCCTGTTTGATTCTTCCATCGCAACCATTGAATTTAGCCGTAAATATCTTTATAACGCAGATAACTAAGAAATATCAACCCACAACCCGCACAGGAAACCGCAGAATGGCCGACAACTACCAGAAAGTCGTTCAAAACA
>DATHSR010000390.1:0-7924 GCA_035464035.1 Desulfotignum sp.
TCTCTGGCCATGCCGCGCATGTCGGGATCCGGATCCTTGAGCAGTTCCCGGGCTTCCTCCAGCTGGGCCTGCACCTCTTCGTAGGTCCTGAAAACCGGCACGATCCGGTTGAGCTCGCCGTGTTCCTTGACATATTTCTGGTATTTGATCTGATCCTTGATCACCGCCGGATCGCTCAGGAGGTGCTCCAGTTTCACATACCGTTCCTCAATGCCTTTTAATTTTTCAATCATGGTCTGAAAATCCAAAAGGGGCGGCCATGACAGCCCCCCTTTTGCAGCATGCCGCAGATGATAAAACTATACCAGCTTGGTTGCATCAAACCCGGCATATTTTCTTTTAAACCGGTCAATACGGCCGGCAGAGTCCACCAGTTTCTGTTTTCCGGTAAAGAACGGGTGGCAGCTGGAACAGATTTCCACCTTGATGTTCTCCCTGGTGGATCCCACATCAAAGGTTGCGCCGCACGCACAGGTGGCGATTGTTTTTACATAATTGGGATGGATCTCTTTTTTCATTTTTCCTTAACACTCCTTAACAGCACCGGCCTTTTCCGGCAGGTGATTCATAAAAATCGGTTTCAAGAATTCATCAAATCAAGAAACTCTTTATTATCCTTTGTTCCCTGCATTTTTTCAAGTAAAAACTGCATGCTGTCCACAGAATTCAGGCTGGACAGCAGTTTTCTCAAAATCCAGACCCGGTTCAGGGTCATGGGATCCAGGAGCAGTTCCTCTTTCCGGGTGCCGGACCGGTTCATGTCAATGGCGGGAAATACCCGTTTGTCGGCCAGCTTTCTGTCCAGAACCAGCTCCATGTTGCCGGTGCCCTTGAACTCTTCAAAAATCACCTCATCCATACGGCTGCCGGTCTCCACCAGGGCCGTGGCAATGATGGTCAGGCTGCCGCCCTCTTCAATGTTCCGGGCCGCCCCGAAAAACCGCTTGGGCCGGTCCAGGGCGTTGGAATCCACCCCGCCGGACAAAATTTTTCCCGACGGCGGCATCACCGCATTGTATGCCCGGGCCAGCCGGGTAATGGAGTCCAGGAGAATCACCACATCATGGCCCTGCTCCACGATTCTTTTGGCTTTTTCGATCACCATTTCCGCCACCTGAACATGGCGCTCGGACGGTTCGTCAAAGGTGGAACTGATCACTTCCGCGTTCACGGACCGGGTCATGTCCGTCACCTCTTCGGGCCGCTCGTCGATGAGCAGGATCATGGGCACAATGCTTTTATGGGCCTTGATCATGGAGTTGGCAATGTTCTGGAGGAGCATGGTCTTGCCGGCTTTGGGCGGAGAAACGATCAGCCCCCGCTGACCGAAGCCGATGGGCGACATCAGGTCAATGACCCGCATGGAATAATTGTCCGATTCTGCCTCCAGGTTCATTTTCCGGTCCGGATACAGCGGGGTCAGGTTGTCAAATAAAATGGTTTCCGCCGCCAGTTCCGGACTCTGAAAATTCACTGCCTCCACTTTGAGCAGTGCAAAATACCTTTCCGAGTCCTTGGGCTGTCTGACCTGGCCCGAGATGGTGTCCCCGGTTCTCAGGTTGAAACGGCGGATCTGGGAAGGCGACACATAGATATCATCAGGACCGGGAAGGTAATTATACCCCGGCGCCCGGAGAAAACCAAACCCGTCAGGGAGAATTTCAAGGGTGCCTTCCCCATAGACCTGGCCGCTCTTTTCAATGTTGGCCTGGAGCAGGGCAAAAATCAAATCCTGTTTCTTTAACCCGCCGATCCCTTTGATATTGTTGTCCTTTGCAAGCTGCGTCAGCTCGCTGATTTTCATTTTGTTAAGGTCTACAAGATTCATTCGAACTCCCGAATTTTATTATTTTTTTGTTCCGGCAAGGTTTTTTCAGTTTCTGACAAGGATCATTGACAAGGATCAGTTGTTTGTACAGATACCTTTCGATGGTCTGAAAATCTTCGATGGTCTGAAAATCTCAAGCAATCGTGGAAAGACAGACGGTATGGCTGGTATTTTTTGAATAACACCCAACTAAATAGAGCATTCATTTTTTATTGTCAAGAATTCTTTTAAAGAACCATCATGTTGACTTGTAATGCACGGATATGATATTTTGCACCCCTGTTTCGACAGGCCATGAATATGACCGGGCCCGAAATGTTGTGTCATCACCCGTGGGCCCGTTTTTGCCAATACCCTGACAATCAAGAAAGGAAAGCTTGCCGTGGAAAGAACATTGTCCATCATCAAACCGGACGGCGTTGCCAAGAACATCATCGGAGAAGTGATCAGACGCTTTGAAGCAGCCGGCATCAGAATCGCTGCCATGAAAATGATCCATCTGACCAAGCCCCAGGCCCAGGGGTTTTACGCGGTGCACAGAGAGCGCCCGTTTTTCGGCAGTCTCACCGATTTCATGACCTCAGGCCCCATCGTTGTCATGGTGCTGGAAGGAGAAAACGTCATCGCCAGAAACCGCAAGATCATGGGGGCCACCAATTTCAAGGAAGCTGAAGAGGGCACCATCCGGCGGGAGTATGCCACTGATATTGAAAAAAACGTGGTCCACGGATCTGACGCCCCGGAAACCGCTGCTTTTGAAATCAGCTATTTTTTCAACAACCTGGAAATCCAGACCCGATAACCGCATCCCCCCCCGCGCAGCCGCTGATTACGGCTGCGCTTTTTCCCCTTATCACGGCCGGAGCAGGTGCTTTCCTGCGCTTGATTTTTCTGATGCCGTCAATGGTTTGTCTGAACCCGCATTGGATCCTGTTCACCCGGATTCATGCGTCCGGTCCGGTATCCCTCCAGATCCACACACACAAAGGCAAACCCCATGGTTTTCAGACCCGCTGAAATCTGTTGTCGCATCGCCGTCATGGGCAGGATGGATCCGGCATCGGTTTCAATGCGGGCCACACTGCCATGGCACCGGACCCGGACATGGGCAAATCCCAGGGATTTGATAAAGGATTCCGCCTGTTCAATGCAAGACAGTGCCTGGCGGGTAATGGGATCGCCAAACGGAATCCGGGTGGCCAGGCAGGACTGTGAGGGAAGATCCCAGGTTTCAAGCCCCATCTGCTTTGACCAGGTCCGGATCTCGTGTTTGAAAAACCCGGCATCCTTCAGCGGGGCTTCAAAGCCCAGTTCCCGGGCTGCTTTCAGCCCGGGCCTGAAATCCGCCTGATCATCCATGTTCTCTCCGTGGAGACAATGGGCGATGCCGGCTCTCTGCGCCGCATCCCGTATCAGGGAAAATACGGTTTTTTTGCAGTGATAGCAGCGGTCGGAAGCGTTTTTCACCACCATTGGCGATTCAAAGACATCCACCTCAAGCACCTGATGTGACACCCCCAGCGATGCGGCAATCCGGCAGGCCCGGCGCAGCTCTTCCCGGGCCACAAACGCGGAATCCACGGTTACCGCCAAAACACAGTCCAAACCCGATGCAACGGCCGCCGCCAGAAGAAAGGTGGAATCCACACCGCCTGAAAACGCCACTGCCGCCGATTTCAGATTCCTCAGCCCGTCTTTGAGCACGGTTATTTTATCACTCATGATGCTTCTTTGCATTCTTCCAACCCTATTTACAGAGATCTGACAGTCAACCGGGGATTGCGGTCCCTTGCCCAGAAAATCCTTGACACGGTTGGGTCTTTGATGTATAAACCCCGGACATTCGAGGTTGATGGGTGATCGTCCAACGGCAGGACTACGGACTCTGACTCCGTCAATCTAGGTTCGAATCCTAGTCACCCAGCCACGGATATCAGGGATTTTCAGCTTCGGTTGACAATCCTTTTTTGTTTTATCCGTCACGGGCTGTCAATATCCTTGAGCCGCTGATAGACCTGGGGTGACAGCGAGGTCATTCTGACCATGGCTTCCCACCCCTCTCCTGTCTGCCGGACCGAAGTCACCTTGCCGAACGCCTCCCCTTGTTTGAACCGGTCATCATCGGCACCCAGTTTTATCCGGATATCCTCCCACGTTTCAACCTTCCGGTCAAACACGATGATCACGGAGGTTCGGGAACTGTGGGTAATCCGTGCAGGGATGCCGTCCTTGTCCATCACCTTTTTCTGCAGCCGATGGATGCGCACCTCAATAGGCTTCGACAGCGGTCCAGGTGCCAGATCATGATCCGGGAGACTGACATTATAGGGGCCTTTAATACCCCGGATATCATACAGCGTGACTTTGCCGGGAATGCCCTTCATCTGGACGGTCAGGGTCTGGCGGACATCCACATGGTCCTTGACCCGCTCAAAGGCCGCATGGCTGATCAGAACCTGGCCCCCCACCGTGTACCCCTCGATCCTTCCGGTAAAATTGACATCCGATCCCACCACCCCGTATTTGGACCGTTTTTCCGACCCGATATTGCCGACCACCACCCGGCCGGTATGAACGGCGATTCCCATTTCCAGATGAGCATACCCATCCTTTTCATTGAGCGCATTGATCTCTTCCATGGCTGCCTGCATGCTCAGGGCACAGGCCACGGCCCGGACCGTATGGTCCTGCATCGGTTCCGGCGCACCGAAAAAGGCCAGGATACCGTCACCGACAATTTCATCAATCACCCCCCGGTGATTCATCAGGATTTCAACCATTTTCCCCAGGTACCGGTTGAGAAAGGTAATGATCTGATCCGGAGGCATAAAAGAGGTCAAGGACGTGAACCCTCTCAGATCGGACATCATCAGGGAAAGCTCTCTTTCCTCACCCCCCAGCTTGAGACCGTCTTCGGATTCCAGCAGCTGCTGCACCACCTCCCGGGTGAGATACCGGCCAAAGGTGTCACGGATAAACTCCTTCTGCCGGAGACCTTCCACCATCTCTTCAAAAGAGGCTGCCAGCTGCCCGACCTCATCTCTGGTCCGGATATCGGACAGATCCACGGTGAGTTCCCCCCCGGCAATCCGGCGGGCCGCACCTGACATGCGCAGCAGCGGCCTGGCCATGGAACGCGCCAGAAGATAGCTGGCCACAAAAAGCAGGCAGATGCCGGTGACAGCGAGAATCAGTGTCCGCTGGTGGAGCCGGACCAGATCCGCCAGCAGTTCATCCTTGGGAAGAACCACCCCCAGGGACCACCCGGTGGAAGGAATCCTGGCAAATGCCAGAAACGCCTCACCACGGGTCAGGGCACTGCCGATATTCAGGAAACCTGCCGGCTCTTGCAGCATTTTTCTGCCTGCATCCCTGAGGGGCAGGGCATTTTTTCCCGTGGCAACTGAGAATATGGATTCATGCATGATATCTTCTTTGACGGGATAGGTGACAAACACACCTGTATCGGAAATGATAAAACCGAACCCGTTTTCCACCACCTGAATATTGTGTACCAGATCCGTGAGCCATTCCAGTGAGATGTCCGACGTGACAATACCCCTGAAGTAGTCCGGCGTTTTCCCGGGGCCGGGCCAGTAGATTGGGGCGGAACAGGTCACCATCAGGGCCTCGCCCCCGCCCTCATCAAAATAGGGTTCACTCCAGGCCGGCTGATTCAGCAGCCGGGGGATGTGATAGAAATCCTTCTGAAAATAGTTATAAGACGGGGAGGCCAGTTGTACAAACCGGATGCCATCGGCTGTCTTGTGGAAATAAGGGGCATAGGCGGTGCGGTTTTTGAAAAACCCGCCGGGCACGAAGATGGCGGCTCCACCGAATATTTCCGGGTTGTTTTCGACGCTGGCCCTCACCTGTTCCAGCAGGAGCTGCTCATTGTCGCCCAGCGTGATGGAAAACTGATCTGCCAGTCCCTGTGCGACCTTTGCGACCGCACGGAATTCCTGTTCAATCCGCCGGGCCGCTGACAGGGTGAGATGCCTGGCATTTTTCTCAGCCTCCTTGAGAATCATTTCATGGGCGTACTGATAACTGTAGACAATCACCAGTGCCAGAACCATCGAAGCGGTTCCCATCACAAGGAGTGTAATTTTATAGACTATGCTGCACCGGATCCTGGACAGCATCAGTTTTGCCCCCGGTAAAACAGGTCAAAATCGGGCAGAACATGGATCATATACATCCGCTTGAGTTCCCGGCCCACGTTCATGTAATCCTCCCGGTCAAGGACCCCGACCCGGCCGGGGGTTTCAGCATCCAGGATCAGATCTTTCATCCTTGCCAGCATCCACCGCTGATGGGCCCTGTTGGTACCGGTATTGGCTGCAGCCGCATGGGCCATGACGATGTCAAGGGCTTCTTCTTCATGATCAAAGGCATACAGCCACCCCTTCAAAGAAGCGGTGACAAAATCGCCGCACATGTCAGGATTGGCAAGATAGGTCTCCTCCAGACAGTAGATCCCGTCTTCCGGAAAGTCGACCCCCAGCTCACTGAAACGGAAAACAGACAGTTCTTCCGGGTCATAGCCGGAAAGCACAAGGCGGTGATACTCATTGTACCACATGGCGGTCATGGCATCCACGGCATCCCTGTGCAGAATGGTGATCGTGGTGTAATTGGGCACCAGCTGGACGGTGAGGTCATGTTTGAAAATCAGGGCCCTGAGGGGAATAGAAAACTCCCCCATCCAGAAGCCGATCTTTCTGCCGTTCAAATCAGCCAGTGTATTGATCTGATGCTTTTTTTTTGCCACCAGCATCAGGGAGGACTGCCGGACGATCTGGGCCAGATTGACCACACGGATGCCGGAATCCCGCTGCTGGATGGCTTCGGACAGCCAGCCCGAGCAGAAGGTGGCCTCATTTGCCGCCAGATGAAAAAAGGAATTGAGTTCCGGCCCGCCTTTGAGCAGGGTCACATCCAGGTTCATCTCATCATAAAACCCTTTCTGCTTTGCCACCATGTATCCGGCAAACTGGGCCTGGGGAACCCACTGGGGCAGAAAACTCACCGTTTTCCCGGCAGAAATTCCTGGAGCCGGCAGCAACAGAAACAGGACAAAAATTGCACAAGCGCTTCTGTGAATGATATACAAACACGCTTGTATCCGGTGCCCCAAAAATTCCATTTAATGTCTTACCTTATTTAATACACCCTGATTTTCCTGCCCGGTTCCCTGAAAAGACCCTGGCATGCTTTGGTCCGGCATCCCCGCTGTTTTTCCAGATTCACCGCCGGCAAGGGAGTTAAGACGGGTTCAGCAGCCGCAGGGTATCCTGATAGCTGGGCCGCTGGCTGTCCTGGAAAAAAATGCCGGTGGCAAAGGGCTCCTGTTCGGCAGCCCGCATGGCGGTTTCCATACTGTCCGGGGCCGGGGCATGCAGGGCCAGGGAATAGACATTTTCCTTCAATGCCTTCCAGGTGCGGTAGGTTTTGTCAAAGGTGACACAGGGGCTGAGGATCTGGATGAAACTGAACCCTTTGTGGACCGTCCCGGCCTTGATGATCTCCCGCATTCCTTCGGGGTCACCGGCATAGCCTCTGGCCACGAATGAGGCCCCGTAAGCCAGGGCCAGTTTGATGGGGTTCAGGGGTGTGTCCGGGTTGCCCACCGGATGGGAATTGGTTTTCATCTCATAGGGGGTGGTGGAAGAGGACTGCCCCTTGGTGAGTCCGTAAATGGCGTTGTCAAACAGGATAAAGGTGATATCGATATTTTTGCGGGCCACATGGGGCAGGTGCCCGCCACCGATGCCCAGGGCATCGCCGTCACCGGCCATGGCGAACACGGTCAGATCTTCACGGGCCAGCTTCAGCCCCGTTGCCACGGGGATGGACCGGCCATGCAGGGTGTGAAACCCATAGGCATTGATGAACACCGGGGTCCGCCCGGAACATCCGATCCCGGACACCACACTGATGTTTTCATGCGTGAGATCCAGCTCCCGGCAGGCTTTGTAAAAGGCATCCATAATGCCGAAATATCCGCACCCCGGGCACCAGGTGGGCAGATCCGCAGACCGGTACTTCAGAAAATCTCTGGCCCGGACCTGTTCGAACTTTTCATCCAGATAG
>DATHSR010000391.1:0-3157 GCA_035464035.1 Desulfotignum sp.
CCCCTGTGGCTGCGCCGGCGTCTGGAGTCCGTGGGCCTGACCCCCATCAACAATGTGGTGGATGTCACCAATTTTGTGATGATGGAAACCGGTCAGCCGCTCCATGCCTTTGATTACGACAACCTGGCCCAGGGGCACATCATTGTGCGGAAAGCGGGAACAGCCATGGCATTCACCACTCTGGACAGCAAAGTGCATACTCTGGAGCCGGACATGCTCATGATCTGTGATGGTCAAAGGCCGGTGGCCCTGGCCGGGGTCATGGGAGGGGAAAATTCAGAGATTTCCCAGAATACCACCCGGGTTCTGATCGAAAGTGCGTGTTTCAATGCAGTGTCCATCCGCAGGACCGCCAAAAGGACCGGAATGGCCACCGATGCCTCACACCGGTTTGAACGGGGTGTGGATCCCGAGGGCACCGTGTATGCCCTGAAGCGGGCCATGACCCTGATGGCCGAACTCTGTGATGCCTCTTTTGCAAATGAGGTCATTGATGTCCATCCGATGCCGGCGGCACCGGTTCGGATCGATCTGGACCCCCGGGCCTTGAACATTCGACTGGGAACTGATTTTTCTTCCCAGGAGATGGCAAAGATATTGAAGTCGGTGGGGTTTGGAGTTGAATTCGCAGAACAAGGGCATATGACGGTTTCAGTTCCCTCGTTCCGTGTGGATGTGACCCGGCCCGAAGATCTGTCCGAAGAGGTGGCGCGGCTGTGGGGGTACAACCGGATTCAGACCACGTATCCACCGGTACCGGCAAAGGGCCGGCCCCTGGATCCGCTGATTGCCGCCCGCAGGGCAGTCCGGTGCATTCTCATGGGGCGCTCTTTTTATGAAGCCATCAATTATAATTTTATTGCCAGTGATTTCTGCGACCGTCTGTTTCTGCCGGAAACTGATCCCAGAAGGGATGTGGTAAAAATTCTGAATCCGTTGTCCGACCAGATGTCCGTGCTCAGAACTTCCCTGCTGCCGGGCCTTCTGGACAACATGCGTAAAAACACCTTTCAGCAGACCGACACGTTGCACCTGTTTGAAATTGGAAAAACCTTTTTCAACACCGGCAGGGATTCGTTGCCAAAAGAGATCGAAATGCTGGCCGGGCTGATTACGGGCAGCCGGACTCACCAGACCTGGTATTCGAAAAAGCAGCCCATGGACTTTTTTGATCTCAAGGGGGTGGTGGAGGATCTGCTGGAGGGGTTGGGCATTGATGATGTCACATATGTCCGCCTGGATGGCACGGCGTGCCCCTATTTTGAGCCGGGCCATGGCGCAGCGATCACCAGAGGGGGAGATCTGGGGGTTTTGGGAAAAATCAGCCGGCCGGTAATGAAAAAATTCGGCCTCAAGCAGGATGCCTATGTGTTTGAGCTGGATCTGGCCGCTGTCATGGCACAGATGCCCGATCAGATCCAGGCGGCGCCGTTGCCCCGGTTTCCCTCCATTTCCCAGGACGTCACGCTGATCGTGGATCGGCATCTACCGGTGGGGGATGTGCTTGAAGAGATGAAATTTTTTGCCGGAGACCAACCGCTGGTGGAGGACATCTATCTGTTTGACCTGTTTGAGGGCAGCCCTCTGGCTGACGGAAAAAAATCCTTGTCTTTTCGGATTGTGTATCGGTCTGATGCCAGAACCCTGACGGAAAAACATATCCGCAAACTTCATACCGCCCTTTCCAGCCGGCTGGTGGAGAGGTTCCATGCGGATCTGCCGGAATAATGGACAAAACAGGTATTGACAAATAAAATAGAGGTTGTTATACGATACTGTTGATGCGGGCATAACTCAGTTGGTAGAGTGCAAGCTTCCCAAGCTTGATGTCGCGAGTTCGAGCCTCGTTGCCCGCTCCATCATTTTTTTGCAGGAAGGGTGCTGGATGGCAGACATGTTCCAGTGATGGAAATGATTTGGATAGAATCTGAGCCGGTCAGGTCAGGCGAGGATTCAGTTGAAAGCTTTACAGGGAACGGGCGTCTGCCCGTTTTTGTATTTTACAACAGGGTGTTTGAGAGAAAAGACAGGGGATGGGCATTAATCAGGATAAAACACGGTTTGTGGACCTGATCACACAGGTGGCAGAAGATCTGTGTCAGGGAGAAGGGTTTGAACTGGTCCATGTGGAAAGGGTCACCTGGAACCGGCAGACCATTGTCAGGGTCTACGCGGATAAGCCCGGGGGTATCACCCTGGATGATTGTGCAGGCATCAGCCGACAGCTGGGAGATCTTCTGGAAGTTCACCTTCCGGATATGGGCCGTTACCGTCTGGAAGTATCATCGCCCGGGCCCCACCGGCCATTGAAGAAAAAACAGGATTTCCACCGGTTCAAGGGCAGTCGCATCAAAATTGAAACCAGGTCATCCCTTCAGGGGAGACAAAAGTTTACCGGAGAGCTGGAACAGGTCGATGATGACAAGGTGGTGATGGTGGTGGATGGCGAACGGGTAGAAATTCCGGACTTGCAGATTGCCAAGGCAAACCTGGCGGGCCGGTAAAATGGAGAACACGCAAAGATGTTTATCACAGATATAAAAAGAGTTATCGATCAGGTGAGTCGTGAGAAGGGAATTGACCCCGAGGTTTTGATAAATACCCTGAAGGAGGCCATCGTTTCCGCTGCCAGAAAAAAACTGGGGCCCCGGGCGGATATCGAAGTACATTATGATGGTAAAACCGGTGAAGTTGAGGTGTTCCATTTTAAGGAAGTTGTGGCGGAGGTGGAGTTTCCGGACAATGAGCTGACCCTGGAACAGGGCGCTGAATTTGACCCGGAGTGTGAGATTGGAGACAGCCTCGGGATCCGCATCGACACGGAAGAGTTCGGCCGCATTGCCGCCCAGTCCGCCAAACAGGTGATCATTCAGAAAATGCGGGAAGCCGAGCGTAACGCAGTGTATGAAAATTTTATTCACAAAAAGGGAAAGATCATCAACGGGATTGTCCAGCGGTTTGACCGGGGCAGCATCATTGTAAATCTCGGGCAGGCGGAAGCTGTTCTGCGTCCCAGAGAACAGATGCCCAAGGAGAACTACAAGCGGGGAGACCGTATCCGTGCCTATGTTCTGGATGTTCTGGAAGAATCCAAAGGTGCTCAGGTTGTTTTGTCCCGGACCCATCCGGAGTTTCTCATGGAACTTTTCAGAACAGA
>DATHSR010000392.1:0-2022 GCA_035464035.1 Desulfotignum sp.
CCTCTTTTTCATATTTTCTGTCAAGTCCGATGCCGTTGTCCCTTATTTTAAAGAATGTATGATGCAGGGTTTCGGTCACCTGTATCCGGATTTTCAGATTTTTTTTCCGGTCTTTGACACTGATGCAGGCGTCCACGGCATTTTCAAAAATAGCCAGACATGCGGCAAACAGCACGGTTTTATCCATCATAACCTGAAAGTCGGCGCAGGGTTCAGGGGTATCGAGAACCAGTTCGATGCCGGCTGCCTGTATCCGGGGATCCATGGTGGTGACCAGCTCCTGAATGAAATCAAACACCGACACGGGCTGGAGGTTCAGGGGCCGGTCCTTGGAATGAAACAGGATGTCCAGTACCATCTGCCGGATCATGGATATTTTTTCCCGGATGATTTCCCAGCCGTCGGAGATTTGTGCAAAACTTTTTTTTTCAAGTCCGGACCGGATCAGGTAATCGCCCCCGTCCAGACCGGTGAGCATCCCTTTGATGCCGTGGGAAATCGAAGAGATATGCAGGCCCAGGGCGGCCAGATGGTCCTGAAGCTGATGTATCACCGTCACATCCGTGGACATTTCCATGACATGGCTGATCTGTCCGTTCTCATCCAAGATGGCAGATGTCTGAATGAAAAAATGGCGGGTATCCCCGTCCCTGAGCGTGACATCCATCTCAGCCGTATGGGACTGACCGTCAGCAAAGGTTTTTCGAACCGGGCAGTTGTCGCACGGAGTGGTGCGCTGTTTTTGCGCCCGAAAGCAGTACATGCCGGGATCATCGCCGAACTGGGCCTTGAACCGTCTGTTGGATTCCGCAATGCGGAAATCTTTGTCTAAGATGGTGATAAAGGAAGGGGATTCGTTGAACAGCTGGACATAGCGCTTTTCCGACTCTGCCAGCTTCCGTGTTTTTTCCGCCACCAGGATTTCCAGGTTCCGGGTGTACCGGGCCAGTTTTTTCCGGGTGCGGATCCGGTCGTTGGCCCGTTTCAAGGCGATTTCAAGGATGTCGTTGTTGATGGGTTTGGTGATGAAGTCCACGGCATCCATTTTCAGGCTTTCAATGGCCAGTTTCAGATCTCCGTGGCCGGTGATCATGATCACCTCGATGTCTGGGAACATCTGTTTGACGGCTTTGAGCAGCGCAATCCCGTCCATGCCCGGCATGCGGATATCGGTGAGTACAATATCGGGGGCCAGTTTTTTTACCAGATCAAATCCGGTGTTGCCGTCCCCGGCCGTATGCACCTCATACCCGGCATCCGCAAGCGTGATGCCCAATACCTTTCGAATCCCTGCCTCATCATCCACCAGCAGGATTTTTCTTGCCATGATTCACCGCCCGAACTCGTCTGTTAGCGGATACACCCGCGTATCACCCCTTTTAAATAGTCTGGATCAGCAGATTTTTCAACATAGTATTTGGGCTCCGGGATATTCAGGTCCGGATCGGTGTTGAGCATTTTCACATAATGGCAAAATGCATCCCGGTTCACTCCTGAAAAAACGATCACCGGAATCTGCCGGAACCGGGGATCGGTATGAATCTGTTTATAGACAGGCCCCCCGCCTTTTTCCGGCATCATCACATCTAAGATGATCAGATCCACCGGCCCGTCCGCCAGCCGGTCCAGGCCCTGAACCCCATTCTGGGCCAGCACCGGCTCATGCCCGAGGGATTTGACCATGGTCATCAGATAAAAGCGCATGTCCATCTCATCTTCGATGATCAGTACCCTCCGGGAACGTCTGCCTGTGTCCTGTGTCATGACGCTTTCGGGCCCCTTACACGATCACAGCTTGTCCGGCCGGTTCACGCTGGCCACCGGACAGTCGGAGCGCAGCACCACCTGTTCCACGGTGGAGCCGAACAGGGCTTCCTCCGGATCCACCTCCCGGGTGTGGTGGGCCATGACAATGAGGTCCCCACTGACCTCCCTGGCATATTTGAGCAGCTCCACATAAGGAACCCCTTCCCACACCGTAATCTCATAGTTGTCAAAACTGTCCATCTGGGACACGTAGTG
>DATHSR010000393.1:0-2930 GCA_035464035.1 Desulfotignum sp.
CCGCCGTCTGCAGGATGGTGGCATCCGGATTCATATCACTCAGATTCCTGATCTTGTCATATACCGTATTCATGGTGTCTATCCTGAACCAGAGGCGGCCCTGAAGCTGGTAGGATTCATCAATGCCTGCCACAGCATCGGGCAGACCGGGACGGCCGCTGAAAAAATACTGATAGTTTTCCGGCAGGGAGCCGGCCCGGTACTGGTCAAATATCACCGGGTCTGACGCAAGCCGCCCATATACTCCCGCGCACCCTGTGATCATGGCGGACAAAGCCAGCAGCAGGACAATACAGACACCTGGTGACCGGAACCTGACTGAATTCTGTTTGAACACATTTCTTTTCATAGACATCCTCCCTGTGTTTTCAAAAATCATAATCATTTTTTTTCCTGATTCATCCCCTGGCTGTCAAAACAACGGAATCGTTTTTCTGGACATTGAGCTGTGATGCCGCATGCCCGTTCTTGACGGCAATTTCCACAAAACCTGCCGAATCGGCCAGCACAAACGGCTGCCCGTCCGGGGCTGCGGCATAGGTACCGTATTGCCCGGTAATCTCTGTCTGGTTCACCCGCATGCAGAATCCTTGACCGGCAAAAGACTCAAACCGCTCCCAGGTCAGATTCAACCCGATATTGCCGAAGGTGTCGATGTGGCGGACCGTAAGGATCAGCCCGTTTTCACAGGGTTTGGGGTGTGCCGGGGCCAGCCGGACCGGATCGGTCACAATCGGACCGAATGCCGAAGGATCGGTCCCGGCGGACAGATGGGCTGCCACCGGTGCAAAGATGTCCCGTCCATGGAACGTGGCACTTACAGGGGACAGAAAATAGCAAAACCGGGTCAGGTGCACCACCCGCCGGATGGTGTTTTTGACAGCCGCCGGCCACAGCACTCCGTTGTCAGGCCCCACCAGAAAGTAATCTTCTGTCTCCACCAGCACCGGCCGCCGGGATGACCCTACCCCCGGATCCACCACGGTGCAGAAAATCGTACCTCTGGGAAAATAATTTAGAGAGGTTTCCAGCATCAACGCTCCCTGGGCAATGTCCCTTGGGGACACCCCATGGCACAGGTCCACAATCGATGCTCTGGGATTGATGGACAGAATCACCCCCTTGAGAACCCCTGCAAAAGGATCGGTGTGGCCGAAATCCGTAAGCAGGGCAATGGGCCGGACATCGATGGGTTGAGGCATGACAATCTCCTTTTTTGGCCCATTATACGTTTTATCTGCATTAAAATCAGCCCAAAATATGATATGGTAATCCCATTTTTATCAGGAGCCTGTCATGGGAATTGAAATTGAAAAAAAATTTCTGGTCACCCGGATGCCGGAGGATCTTTCCGAAGGAGTTGAGATCTGCCAGGGATATCTGATCAACACCCCGGACCGGGTGGTACGCGTCCGGATCAAAGGGGATGCCGGTTTTCTGGCCATCAAGGGAAGCACCGGGCAGGCATCGGTACGGGAGGAATTTGAATATACAATTCCGGTCGCCGATGCCCGGCAGATGCTGGACCGGTTCTGTGAAAAACCCTTTGTGGAAAAATGTCGGCACACCCATTATCACCAGGGCATGAAATGGGAGATCGACCGGTTTTCAGGGGCAAACCAGGGCCTGGTGGTGGCGGAAATCGAACTGTCATCCCCGGACCAGACCTTTGCTCTCCCGGCGTGGGCCGGACCGGAAGTCACCAATGACCCCCGGTATCTGAATGCAGCCCTGGTCCGCCATCCCTACACCACCTGGCCGCCCGTGTATCCGGGCCTGTGAAAAAAATACCGGCTTCTTCACCCGCTGCCTTGTAATTGTCTGCCGGATAACCTAAAAATGACACCGCATATGACAAACAGGACCGATGGCAGCCATTGAAATCAACTTTAGCCACTTCGACGTCACCACTAACGCTGTCATAGAACAGACAACACGGCCACCATTTCAGACAGGATTATTGATGATGCAAAAACCCGTTGACGCCACTGCCCATATGCTGAATCTGGGGCACCTTACAACCGGCACCCCCCTGTTCTCAGACCATGACAGGGATGGATATCCGGACCGCATCCACCTGTCTGTCGGCATTGCCCCGAACATGAACAGCGGTCCGGTCTGGGCCGGCCTGATCAACCTGGCCGCGCGGCTGAACATGGAATCCTGCGGTCCGGGGATCGCGCCGCCTGTCCCCTGCATGGAAGCGGAAAACGGAATGCTTTGGGTCAACCGGCCCGCCGGAAACATGCCCTGGGCCGCCTGCCTGGAAAAGAACCGCCAGGACGGATGGCAGCTTTCAGGCCGCAGTCCCCTGGCAATGAAACAGATGCTGGATGCCCTTGCCACCGGGGCCATCTCCACCGACCCAACCCGGGCGGTCCGGTTTGTACTTACAAAAAATGAGGCGGGATGGGGCCGGGTGTCTGATCAGAACGGAACCGATGAATGGTTCCGGATGCCGGTTCTCTGCCGTGACACACCACCGGCTTCCCCGCAGATTGCCGCCATTTCAGATCTCACCGACTTTGATATCACCAGCCTGGCCGATTGCCTGCTGCCGGCAGACAGCCAGGACCCCCGCAGTTCACACCTGGCCCTGACCCTGGCGTTGCCCTGGATCCTGTCCCCTGCCTGTGGCCGGGCCCTGGTTTCTTTGATCAGCGCCGCATCCGCCCGGGCCACGGAAATCCGTCTTCCCCTGGCCCATGTCGGTTCCTGTCCAGGAGACGGGCTGTGCCTGACCATCGAAGAGACGGCCATGCCTGAAGCCCGGATCTTCCGCTGCAACAACCACCTGACCGCTGCCGGCGGAATCAGGCAACTGTCGGCCCTGATCCGGGAGGTGACCCGCCTGTGGTTTGAAGCCGATGCCCCCGGCGGCGAGGCCCTGGAATCCTGGAAAAAAAAGCTTTTTGATGCCGCCCGTTTGG
>DATHSR010000394.1:0-1936 GCA_035464035.1 Desulfotignum sp.
CCTGCTGCTTGATGGCCCGGAATGCCGTGGGCGCGGTGAACATGGTTTTCACCCTGTGCTGGGAGATCACCCGCCAGAAGGCCGATGCATCCGGAGTTCCCACGGGTTTGCCTTCATAGACGATGGTGGTGCACCCCTTGAACAATGGGGCATACACAATATAGGAATGCCCCACCACCCAGCCGATATCCGAGGCGGCCCAGTACACATCCCCCTGGTTGACATTGTAGATGGCATTCATGGTCCATTTGAGGGCCACCATATGGCCCCCGTTGTCTCTGACAATGCCCTTGGGCTGGCCCGTGGTGCCTGAAGTGTACAGGATATAGAGGGGATCTGTGGCCGCCACCGGCACACAGTCGGCCGGTGCGGCCCGGTCCATGGCCTCTTCCCAGTCAAAATCCCGGCCGGGCAGCATCAGGGCCGCCGCCTGGGGCCGCTGGAAGATGATGCAGGATTCCGGTTTGGTGTCCGACAGGTCAATGGCCTTGTCCAGCAGGGGTTTGTATTCGATCACCCGTTTGACCTCGATGCCGCAGGACGCGGACACGATCACCCTGGGCTTGGCGTCATTGATTCTTGTGGCCAGTTCGTTGGCGGCAAAACCGCCGAACACCACCGAATGGACGGCCCCGATCCTTGCGCAGGCCAGCATGGCGAAAACGGCCTGGGGAATCATGGGCATGTAAATGATCACCCGGTCCCCTTTTTGAACCCCCCGGTCCCTGAGAACGCCGGCAAACCGGGAGACCTGGTCCTGGAGTTCAAGATAGGTGAAGGACCGGATGGTGCCTGTCACCGGACTGTCATAGATGACGGCGGTCTGGTCTCCTCTGCCCTGGTCCACATGCAGGTCCACCGCATTGTAGCAGGTGTTGGTTTCACCGCCGGCAAACCACCGGTAAAACGGCTTGTTGCTGTCATCGAGCACCTTGTCCCATTTTTTGTACCAGTGGCATTCTTCAGCGATCGGTCCCCAGAATTTTTCAGGATCTTTGATGGATTGTTCATGGGCCTGATCATACAGATTGGACATGAAATTTCCTCCTTGCATTAACCGCATCCGGTTATTTTTGAACCATGTTCCTGATCTCTTCCACCACTTCGGGATTGGCCAGGGTCATGACATTGCCCACATCTCCATAGTTGGAGATGGCCCCTAAAACACGGCGCATGATTTTGCCGGACCTTGTTTTGGGCATATCCGGCACCAGCCAGACCTTCCTGGGTTTGGCGATTTTGCCGATCTGGTCGCACACGGCATCGGATATTTTTTTGGCCAGCGCTTCGGTGGGCTGAACGCCTGTTTTCAGCGCAATGTACAGGTCGGGTTCCTTGCCCTTGATCTCGTGGGCCACTGGCACCACGGCGGCTTCGGCCACCTCTTCCACCACCAGGGCGGCGGATTCGATCTCCTTGGTGCCCAGGCGGTGACCGGACACATTGATGACATCATCGATCCGTCCCAGGATCCGGAAATACCCGTCGTCCGCCACCATGGCGGCATCTCCGGCCAGGTAGGGCCAGTCCCGCCAGTCCTTGCTGTCCAGGTTTTTGCAGATGGGTGCAAAATAGGTGTCCACGAACCGCTGACGGTCTCCCCAGATGGTCTGGAACTGGCCGGGCCAGGGATTTCGGATGCAGATATTTCCGGCGATGCCGGACTGTGTGATCTCGTTGCCGTCATCATCCAGGATAAAGGGATGAATGCCAGGGACCCCGGGGCCGGCGCTGCCCGGCTTCATGGCCTGGATGCCGGGAACCGTTGAGCAGAGAAATCCCCCGGTTTCCGTCTGCCACCAGGTATCCACGATCACGGCCTCCCCTTTGCCCACCGCTTTGTGATACCATTTCCACACCTCGGGTTCGATGGGTTCGCCCACGGTGGTCATGTGTTTGAAATGATAGGTGTATTTGGCAGGCTCTTCTGGACCCA
>DATHSR010000395.1:0-3471 GCA_035464035.1 Desulfotignum sp.
GTTTTCCGGAACTGGGTGCGGGTGTCTGCATCCATATGCACAAACTCCACTTTTTCCTGGAACAGCTTGATGGCTTTGGCATTCAGGTTGTTGATCCAGTTATAGCTCCACAGCTGGGTTTCCTTGGCGGCGATATCGATGATCCACTTGAGGTCTTCGGGCAGTTTTTCATAGGCATCCTTGTTGAAGAACAGGGCGCACTGGATCCCCGGCTGGTGAACGCCCGGCTGGATCACGAACTTGGTGATATCATCGAATCCCATGGGATAGTTGATGGCCGGAGAGGAGAATTCGGCTGCATCGAGGACACCACGCTCCAGGGCCAGATAGATTTCACCGCCGGGCAGCGGGGTGACGGACGCGCCCAGGTTGTTCATGATATCCATGTACCAGCCCGGGGTACGGACCCGCATGCCTTTGAAATCTTCCATGCTGGTGGCCCGTTTGTTGGAAAACAGCCCCATTTCATGGCCGCACTGGCCGCCGGGAAGGGCGAACAGGTTGAACTCACCATAGACTTCCTGCATCATTTCAATCCCGCCCCTCTCATACAGCCAGATATTGTAAAGCTCAGCATCCAGACCGAAGGGAACAGAGGCAAACGCCACAAAAGCTTCATTTTTGCCTTTCCAGTAGCCGGGCCAGTCATGCCCCACCTCGGCCACGCCGGTGCTCACCGCATCCAGACTCTGCATGGCCGGTACCAGTTCATCGGCGGCAAACACCTTGATATCCAGGCGGCCGGCCGATGCCAGGCGGACACTGTCGGCAAAATGGGAGGCAATGTCATAGAACAAAAGCCCTTTAGACCAGGGCATGACCATTTTCCACCGGAATGTTTCCGTCGACGGTTTGAATGAGACGCGTCTTGCTTCCTTGGCCCGGGGATCTTCTCCGAATTTTTCTCGTTTGGCATGCGCCGTGCCGCTGATAAAAACAACTGCCATGATCAGGGTGATCATGATGCTCAATACTTTTTTCATGCTTTCCTCCATCCTTGAAAAAATAATTTATTCACACACCTGTTTCCAGTATCTTGTCTGAGATGTTTTTCCCTCCTTTCCCGGATCGGTTTCTGAAGGTATTCCGGCAAGTCCAAATTCACCTTGTCATGGTAATTCATACTGCGGTCTTTCTTGGTAGTACCAATACTAAAATCCATCTGTCTTTCTTTGTCAAGCAAAAAATAAAATTTGTTTGTTTTTTATAATAAACTTTGATATAGAAAACTATGGCCTTAAATATCAATTGGTTATATATTATACCTGTGTTTTTAAAGCCCAGGAAAAAACCATAAAATAAGCTGTTGACAATCTCAGATATATGCGCAATAGTGCATTGGTATTACCATATAACAAAGAGGTGCCGATGATTTCCCCCTCCACCCTTGATGCATTCCAGAAAATTGTAGGATCCCAGCATCTGCTGACCCAGAAAGAAGACATGTTCACCTATTCCTATGACGCCGCCGTGCTGGATCCTGTCCTCCCTGCGGCGGCAGTGGTCCCTGAAAACACGTCCCAGCTCGGCGAAATCATCGCCCTGTGCCACGAAAAAAAGATTCCGGTCACGGTCCGGGGTGCGGGCACCAACCTGTCCGGCGGCACGATCCCCAACGCATCCGGCATCGTGATACTCACCGGGCGGATGAACAAAATCGTTGAAATCAACGAGGCGGACATGTATGCCGTGGTGGAGCCCGGCGTGGTGACGGCAACCCTGGCGGCCCAAGTGGAAAAGCGGGGGCTTTTCTACCCGCCGGACCCCGGTTCCATGGCTGTTTCCACCATCGGCGGCAATGTGGCGGAAAATGCCGGGGGCCTGCGGGGACTCAAATACGGGGTCACCAAGGACTATGTCATGGGATTGCGGTTTTTTGACAGTCAGGGCAATTATATCAAGACCGGCTCAAAAACCGTGAAATGCGCCACCGGTTACAATATCACAGGACTCATGGTGGGATCGGAAGGCACCCTGGGAATTCTGGACCAGATCATTCTCAAACTCATCCCTGCTCCCAAAACCCGGCAGGCCATGGTGGCGGTGTATGATACCATCGAACAGGCATCGGAAACCGTTGCCGGCATCATATCCGCCCGGATTCTGCCGGCCACCCTGGAGATTCTGGACAATTTCACCATCCGGGCGGTGGAGGATTTTTCAAAGGCAGGGCTTCCCAAAGATGCGGCTGCCCTGCTGCTCATCGAAGTGGACGGACATCCGGCAGTGGTGGCCGAAGAAGCGGAACAGGTGAAGGCCCTGTGCCTTAAAATGGGGGCCAGGTCCATTGACCGGGCCAAAGATGACGCCCAGCGGGATAAAATCTGGGCAGCCAGAAGATCTGCCCTGTCCGCCCTGGCCCAGCTCAAACCCACCCTGGTGCTGGAGGATGCCACCGTTCCCAGAAGCCGGATACCGGACATGGTGAAATCCCTTCAGGCCATTGCAAAAAAATACCGGATCGATATCGGCACCTTCGGCCATGCCGGTGACGGCAACCTGCATCCCACCATTCTCACGGACCGCAGGAACAAAGAAGAATTTCACCGGGTGGAACAGGCCATTGAAGAGATCTTTGATACAGCCCTGGCCATGGGCGGCACCCTGTCCGGAGAACACGGCACGGGCATTGCCAAAGCCCCTTTTCTGGAAAAAGAAGCCGGATATTCTTCTGTTTTGTTTTCCCGGAGACTGCGGGCCGCTCTGGACCCCAACAATATCTTGAATCCTGGTAAAATTACGGGGGTATAGCCCATAATGGCGGACATGAAAGAACTGGCGAACCTGGTAAAAGAACTGGAAGACCAACTGGTGACCTGCATCCGGTGCGGCATGTGCCAGTCGGTGTGTCCCCTGTTCGAACAGACCCGGAAAGAAGCGGATGTGGCCCGGGGAAAACTGGCCCTGCTCACCGGTCTCATGGAAAATGCCTTTGCCGATCCCGACGGGGTGGATCAGCGGCTCAACCGGTGCCTGTTGTGCGGATCGTGTGCCGCCAACTGCCCTTCCGGGGTCAATGTGGTGGAGATCTTCATCAAGGCCCGGGCCATCCTGACGGAATACAAAGGCCTGTCCCCTGCCAAGAAACTGATCTTCAGAAACCTGCTGGCCCATCCCGGACGCTTCGACACTCTGGTGGGCTGGGCCGGACGGTTCCAGGGCCTTTTCGCAAAACCTTCTGACAACGCCCAGGGCACCTCCTGCGCCCGCCTGGTTTCCCCGCTTCTGTCCCATCGGCATTTCATGCCTTTGAGCACCACCCCGTTTCACAAAACCCTGCCTGAAAAAGAGATGACGGCAAAGGGTTCCGGACCCCGGGCCGCCTTTTTCACCGGATGCCTGATCGACAAAATTTTTCCCTCTGTGGCCCACGCCTCGGTCAAGGTTCTCTCCCACCACAAAGTAAGCGTGGTGATTCCTTCAGGCCAGGGATGCTGCGGTATTCCGTCCCTGGCATCCGGCGACCGGGAC
>DATHSR010000396.1:0-4045 GCA_035464035.1 Desulfotignum sp.
CCGTCAGTGGCAGCCATCGTGTATGCCGAGATCGATCCGCTGCTGCCGAAACTGCTGAAACGGTTTGCCACTCCCCTGACAGACACGGAGCTCACTGCCCGGAACGTGGTTGTCAGCTCGGTGGACGGCCGCCTGCTGCTCAACACCACCCGGGACCGGTATGACGTTATCTTCGTGGGAGTTCCCGAGCCGGCCAGCCTGCAGGCCAACCGGTTCTTCACCCGGGAATTTTTCTCTCTGGCAAAAGACCGGTTGAATCCAAACGGCATTCTGGTGCTGGGGCTGCCCGGGTCTTTGACCCATATCAATCCGGAATTGAAACATCTCAACAGCTGCATCCATCATACCCTGGAAACCGTGTTTCCCCATATCCGGGTGTTTCCCGGCGATGGACGGAACCTGTTTCTGGCATCTGCAGCCCCGGATATTCTGGGGATGGATACGGACCGGGTGATCCGCGAGCTGGCCCGGCGGCAGATGGCCGATGATCCGGCAGTTCCCCGGCATGTCGCCCAGTACCTGCACCCGGGGTGGCAGGACTGGTTCTCCCGGTTCCTGGAAGAAGGCACCCGGTCCGTGAACCATGATTTCAGACCCCTGGGCGTGTTTTACAGCCTGGCCTACTGGAATTCCCTGTACGGGGCCGGGTCCGGCCGGGGTTTCGCTGTGCTGGAATCCCTGGATCTGCGCATCGCGTGGCCGGCGTGCCTGATTGTGTTCGTGCTGTATGGCCTGCTGCGAGCCGTCGGCAGCCGGCCCCGGCAGGCAGGTGTTCTGCTGGCCGTTGCCACCTCCGGTTCCGCCGGCATGATCGTGAGCCTCACCGTGATTTTCGGGTTCCAGGCCCTCCACGGGTATCTGTTTTCATGGATCGGGATCCTTGTGGCGGCCTTCATGGCCGGGGCCGCGGGCGGCGCCATGCTCACGGCATCCCGCCAGAATCCGGCTGCCGGGGACTGGCATGTTTTTTTACGGATCGAACTGGGGGTCATCATTTTCTGCGCCGGGCTGCCTTTTTTGTTTTTCGCGGCGCAGGCCGTTTCAGACGTCCCGGCTGCATGGGATGCCGTTCGGATGCTTTTTCCCTTCACCGCCGGGATCTGCGGGTTTCTGACCGGGGCCCAGTTTCCTTTGGCCAACCGGATCTGCCTGCAGGGCAGCCGGGATCCTGGCAGGACGGCGGCGCTGCTGTATTCCGCCGACCTTCTGGGCGGGTGGATCGGCGGAGTGGCCGGCGCGGTGGTGCTGCTGCCGCTGCTGGGGCTGACCCGGACCTGTTTGATCCTGGTGATGCTGAAACTGACCAGCTTTGCCATACTGGCTGCCGGCCCGGGCCGGCGGCAAAAGGAGGTTTGCAATGAAACATGACTGTATGAACACCTGCACCCGGAGACAGTTTCTGGGTAACGCCGCCGGACTGGGCGTCCTGGCAGGTCTGGGTGCCGCACCTTTTCAGGGCCTGGTTCCCGAGAACCTCATGGCGGCCGGCCCGGAATTCGAGCCGGCCTATCTGAAACTGCACCGGTCCGGGGAACTTGAAAAACGGGCGGATGCGCTCTGGGCCGCCATGGAAAGCTGCCGGCTCTGCCCACGGCAGTGCGGTGCCGACCGGCTCAAGGGGGAGACCGGGTTCTGCCGTGCCCCGGGGACAACGCTTGTGATTGCATCGGCCCATCCTCATTTCGGCGAAGAAAAACCCCTGGTCGGCATGGGCGGGTCCGGGACCATCTTTTTCAGCCACTGCAGTCTCAGGTGCGTATTCTGCCAGAACTGGGATATCAGCCAGCTGGGCAGGGGCGCCCGGCAGGACCATGACGCACTGGCCGGCATGATGCTCCGGCTCCAGGAGATGGGCTGTCACAACATCAACCTGGTGACCCCGACCCATTATTCCGCAGACATTTTCAGGGCCCTGGGGATCGCTGCAGCACAGGGGCTCCGCCTGCCCATCGTGTATAACACCTGCGGATGGGAGCGGCTGGAGATCCTCAGGCAGCTGGACGGGGTGGTTGATATCTATCTGCCGGATTTCAAATACTGGGACCCGAAGATGTCAACCCGGTTACTTTCCGGCGCACAGAATTATCCGGAGCTGACCCGGGCCGCGATCCTGGAGATGCACCGGCAGGTGGGGGCGGCTAAGGAGGCGGCGGACGGCATCATCCGCCGGGGATTGATGATCCGGCACCTGGTGATGCCCAACCGGACAGCCGGGTCCCGGGAGATCATGGCGTGGATCGCTGATCATCTGCCCCATGATACCTATGTCAATATCATGGCCCAGTACCGGCCCCTTCACAAAGCCTTTGACTTTCCGGAGATCGCCCGGAAGATCACCCGGGAGGAGTATCGGGAGGTGGTCGAGAAGGCCCGGGAAATGGGGCTTGAAAACCTGGACGTCCAGGGCTTCTGGTGGCTTGGATAATTGTCACCATCAAAAGTTTGATTGTTCTGAGGACAGCCTTGCCGAATCAAAGGATCAGCAAGGCTTGGATCCCAAACTGTCTGATGCAATCAGTCAAGGTTTTGGCCGCTGTCCCCCAGGGCCAGAAAGTATTTTGGTCTCATATGCGGGAACGGAAAAATCATGTACAATAATGAATCTCAATGGTCGTGTGTTTCAACCGGGTGATATGTGAAAGCCGGGAACAATAATCCGTTGGGGTTCGTTTTTTCTCTGTGACAACTGTTATCGCAGCCGCAAGAGCGTTCGAATTGAGCGGCCAGATGTGAAGATCGCTGACAAGACTGTCACCATCTGATTCAATCGCATTAATGACGGCATCCCGGAGATCCTTGTCTTTGTTTCCGTCCAGCAGAATGAAAGCGCTGCTCCTGAGAAGGCCCCATGCCCATCTGGCTATCAGAACACCGCCGACAATCCCCATAGCCGGGTCGAGAAATGACCACCCAAAAAACTTTCCCGATACAAGTGCCAAAATCGCCAGGACAGAAGTCAAAGCATCGGCGAGAACATGCAGGTATGCAGCCCGAAGATTATGGTCAGGAGGATGGTGGCTGCGATCGTGGTCAGTGTCATCATCATGGCCGTGGCCGTGATGACCGGTTTTTTTGCCGCCAAGCATCCATATGCTCAGAACATTTACCGCAAGCCCGACTATCGCGACAAGAATCGCCTCGTCAAAAGCGATAGGCACCGGCTTGAAAAAACGTTTAAACGACTCGACAATCATATAAAGGGCTGTACCACCCAAAAACAATGCACTGGTATAGCCCGACAAGATTCCAAATTTTCCGGTTCCAAAACCAAATTTTGTTGAACCTGAAAACCTTCTCGCCATCACATATGCAAAATAGGTAATACCCAGGGCAAACGCATGGGTACCCATGTGCATTCCGTCAGCCAGAAGAGCCATAGATCCGGTAAGGACACCGGCTGTGATTTCAAGGCACATAGTGATGCCGGTAAGGACAATCACTTTCAATGTCCTTTTTTCGTTTTCATGGGCATCGCCCTCGAAATCATGTTCATGATTTATCTGTCTTATCGTATCGGCATGCATCTGAGATCCTGGCCCCGTATTTCTGTTTGTACCCTTCGCATCTATCGCATTTTCCCGAGATGGTCGATGAGTTCATCGACCAGGTGATCCCGGTTATCTTTCTGGAGCGTCGCGTTTTGGATGCATCCTCTCAGATGATCTCCAACGATTTGCGTCCAGACCCCACGGATGGCACCTGAAACGGAGACTACCTGACGAAGAACCTCAATACAGTCTTTGTCATTTTCAATCATTCCGCACAGTCCCCTGACCTGCCCTTCAATTCGGTTAAGCCGCCTGATCAGGCGTTCCTTGTCCTGGTCGGTTCCACATAAAGCCATAAGCACCTCCTGTGATATAGACTATAGGGGTATACTCTAAAATACCTCCAACGTCAAGGCCGGTTTTAAACGTTGTTGAGAATAGTCCCCCCTCCTCAAATCAAGTATTATTACCCCTCAAACATGGATTTCAAGGTGCAGACTATTAGTTATTAAGCGTCCTGGGAAACTAAAATTACCCATTGAAAAATGGGTGTAGGG
>DATHSR010000397.1:0-4019 GCA_035464035.1 Desulfotignum sp.
CACCTTTTACGTAAAGACAAACACCCGGAACCGGTTTTTGGTGAAAATCGTGTCCCGAATTCCCAACACCCGCAAAAGCCGGCGGTATCCGGGATATACCCGGATCAAACTCTCCGATTACAAACAGGCCCTGATCGCCACCCTCAAGACCGACGGCAGGGCCCTTGCCGACTCGTTCCGCATGCAGGCCGCGCTGTCCGACCTTCAGGGCCGTATCAACTCTCCGGACACCCGGTCCGCCTGCGGGAAACTGGTCTCCGGCATTTTACACACCCAAAAGAAAAAAAATCCCATGCACTATGCCGGGGATACCTTTAACCGGCATGCGGAAACTTATTACCGGGACACCCTTTGCAGCCGGCACATGACAGAGGGATTCAAGATGCTGATCAATGAATTTACCCGAATGGATCTGTGGGCCAGTTTCAGGGAGCCGGCTTTCAAGGATATCATCCGCACCATTCTCCCTGATCTGGATCTGGATATTTTTCTAACCCAGGTGAAAATGCCCCTGATGAGCCGCAACCTTTCCGTTGAAAACACAAAAAAACTGATTTTTTTGATCATTTTATACGTAGGCCTAGAGACCAGCCAGAGTGAACCCCTGTAAAGACAAGACCCCTGCACCATGACCCAACATATCCATCAGTATATCCAGCGGGGCAGCACAGAGATCAAAACCGAAACCCTCTTGTATGACCGGACCATCTGCGCCCTGTATTCCGTGATCCGGGAGAATGCTCCTGCCATGTTCCGCCTTCTGGTATCTGCCAGGGCTTCGGCCCTGCTGGGTTTTTTCTGCTATGATCTGCCCCTGAAAAAAAACATTTCAGATCCTGCCGGGTTCCTGCACCGCATGGGCATCCCGGCCAAAGACATATACGGGCCGGTGGACAGGCTGAACACCCTGCGCCGGTTTTTTGAACGCCAAATCCGGTTCTGGGAATGCCGGCCCATGACAGATGACACTAAGGACGTGGTGTCGCCGGCAGATGCCCGGGTCCTGACAGGCTCCTTTGCAGATAGTATCGACCTGTTCATAAAAGAAAAGTTCTTCCAGTATGACGAACTGATCGGAATGGACCGGGCCCGGTGGCGCAGGGCATTCAGACACGGGGATTTTGCCGTGTTCCGCCTGACACCGGACAAGTACCACTACAACCATGTTCCGGTATCAGGAAAGGTGGTGGATTTTTATGAAATCAACGGTCAATATCATTCCTGCAATCCCGGGGCCGTGGTGCAGGCGGTCACCCCGTATTCAAAAAACCGGCGGGTGGTGACCATTATTGACACGGATGTGGAAAACGGCACCTGCGTGGGACTGGTGGCCATGGTGGAGATTGTGGCCCTGATGATCGGCCGCATCGTCCAATGCTACAGCCCGGACCGGTATGAACCGGTCATGCCGGTAAAAAAAGGGGTGTTTTTAAATAAGGGCCAGCCCAAAAGCCTGTTTAGGCCCGGCAGTTCCACGGTGGTGCTGATATGTGAAAAAAACCGCATCCAATTCTGTCCGGACCTGGTGAAAAACGCCCGGCGGCAAGATGTGAAAACCCGTTTCTCGACCCATTTCGGCACCCCGCTGGTGGAGACCGACATCCAGGTCAGAGAAACCATAGCAAAGGCAGTCTGATGGACCAGATCATATTTATTGCAGGATTGGCAGTCATGGTGGCAGGATCGTTGTGGTGGGGGTTCAGGTCTTTGCCCAAGGAAAAATGGCAAATCATGGCGGTGCTGCCCCGGCATAAATCCGGCACCGGATGGCAGGGCCTCAATCTGACCTATTACGGGCTGCTGTCCGCCAATGCCTATACCTTTGCCGTGATCCTGTTTCTGATTCTCACCACAGCCGCCCGGATCCCTTTGCCGGGGGTGTGCCTGTTTGTCGCCGGCGTGCTTGCCGTCTGTCTGCCGGCGTCTAGGATCATCGCCCGGATCGTGGAAAAAAAGAAAGGGACCCTCACCGTGGGCGGGGCCGTGTTTGCCGGAATTCTGGTGTCACCGGTGCTGGTGTTTCTCATCAACCGGATTCCGGGCCCGGTCATGGCAAGCCCCCTGCACCCCCTGGTGCTGCTGTCTGCGGTCTCCATTGCCTATGCTTTCGGCGAAGGCCTGGGCCGCCTGGCCTGCATCAGCTTCGGCTGCTGCTACGGCAAACCCCTGGACCAGTGCCATCCCCACATTCAAAAACTGTTTTCCCGGTTTTACCTGGTGTTCACCGGTCCCTTGAAAAAGATCACATATGCATCCGGATATGACGGACAAAAGATACTGCCGGTGCAGATCATCACGGCTGCCCTGTATTCATCGGCCGGACTGGCGGGCACGGCCCTGTTTCTCAACGGGTCCTATCGCTTCGCTTTGCTGATCACCCTGGCTGTCACCCAGATATGGCGGTTTGTTTCCGAATTTTTCCGGGCGGATTTCAGAGGCGGTCTCACCATCTCCGCCTACCAGATCATGGCCCTGGCCACCCTGGGGTGTGCCGGTGTCATGGCTTTGGTGCTGCCCGTGGACACCCGTCTGCCCCTGCCCCGGCTCTACGAGGCGGCATCCGCCCTCTGGACCCCCTGGATGGTTCTTTTTGTTCAGGGGATCTGGGCTGCCGCCTTTCTCCACACCGGAAAAAGCGTGGTCACCGGGTCCAGCATCTTTTTTCATGTGGAAAAAACCCGAATTTAACCCAATTTTAATGACAGGATAATACCCGCGTAACCGTCCGGGAGTAAAAATTCAGATATGATCCATTTTTAACAGGAGTCTGCCATGAATCAGTTAATATCTTCACCCACAAAATTTCCCCCTGCTTTCATCTCTTTCCTGGACAACGAAAAACTGTCCTGGTTCAGGGAAAAACTGCTGGCCAAGCAGGAGGAACTGATCCGGAAACGGTCTGACATCAAAAAAAAGATCCGCAGTCTGAAAATAAAACATGCGGATCTGCTGGACCAGAGTATTCTGATGAACAGCATTGAAAACGAGATCGATTTTTCACGGCGCCTTGATATGCTGATATCACAGGTCGAAAAGGCCCTGGCAAGAATTGAGAGCGGAGAGTTCGGCTATTGCGAACTCACCGGCGAACCCATCGATGTCAGACGACTGGAAGCACAGCCCTGGGCCACCCTGTCCATCAAAGCCCTTGAGGAGCTCGAAAAAAGCCATGACAACCGGCGGTTCTAATGATAGACTGCTTTAGATGACAGACATCGCCACTTCACTGGAAACACAGATTTTTCCAACCCTGTCTGAATGGCTCGACAACCGCCTGGCCGGATTGGACGCCTTGGTATTTGACATTGACGGTGTCCTGCTGGTCAACGGCGGGCCGGCGCCCGGCAGCCAAAACCTGCTGAACCTGCTGAGACGGAAAAAAATTCTCTTTTTTCTGCTCACCAATGACGGGGACCATTCCACAGAAGAAAAAGCCCGGATTCTTCGTTCAGCCCAACTGGAAATTCACGCCGGTGAAATTGTTTCCTGTGCGGACGGTCTGTTGACCCTGGCCGCTGAAAAACCATTTTCTTCCGCTCCTTTTTTTATAATGGGCAACCTGGGGAATCCCTGTTTTGCCGAAAACGCCGGACTGATTACCACCCGGGATCTGTCGAAAATGAACCAATGCCAGGGCATCATTGTGGGAGAGCGGGGGTATGACTGGGAATCCACCATCACCCGGGCCGTCAATTTCTTTATCCAGCGCCCTCACGCTTCCCTGATCGTGCCGAACCCGGATGAATATTATCCCGGGGACAACGGCCGGATCTGTATCGGTGCCGGCGGGGTGGCCCGGTTTATGATCCAGGTCCTCAAAACCTATGGTATTGAGCTGACTCCCATTTACCTGGGCAAACCCTTTGTCCCGATATTTCAGTTGACACACTCCCGGCTGGAAGCCGAATACGGCCGAATCATCCCCCGAAACCGGGTTCTTCTGGTAGGGGATTATATCCGGTCCGATATTCAGGGCGCCCTGAATTTTGGGTACCGTTCCGCCCTGGTGCTCACCGGTG
>DATHSR010000398.1:0-4451 GCA_035464035.1 Desulfotignum sp.
GGGGTATGGTCCGGGTGGTATACAATGGTATAGGTTTCAATCACACCGTTTCCGGCAGGGGCGGTATCAATGGGAACCGGTTCAGGGCCTGCCAGAGGGTTTTCATGGTCGTCTTCCGCCGTGCCGGCCAGGCTTTTTTCAGGCCGGCGGGTGCTGTAGATGCCGGCGGCATGTTTGTGCATGAACCATCCCAAAGCGGTCACCAGGCCGGTACCGTAACGGCCTGTGGCCAGCAGTTCCGCCAGGGTGACCACGGCATGCAGGTTGTAATTGTTGCCCGGTCCGCCGAAAAACCCCAGCCCCCCGGTCAGGGTCAGGGGCCGGGGATCCGTGTCGGACAGGCCGTTCATTTTTTTGGCAATGGACACGGCACAGGGGAAACACGAATAAAAGTCAAAGCAGTCCACCTGGTCCAGGGTCAGTCCGGCCCGGTCCAGGGCTTTGTCCACCGCTGTCTTTAGCGGCACACTGGCGGTGAAATCGCTTTTTTCCACCATGAACCGCTGCCGGTCCCGGGCATATCCACCCCCCAGAAAATAAACCGGCCGGCGGTCTATTTTCTGCCCGGCGCCGGCGGCCCGCTCTGACATGAGGATCACGGCGGCGGCCTGGTCCACCGTGATAAAAGCATTCATGAATTTGGTATAGGGAAAGGCAACGGGCCGGTTTTCAGGTGACGGGGTGATGATCTCCCGGGCGGTTCTCGGTACCCTGCTCCAGGCATACGGGTGGCCGGCGGCCACCCGGCTGAATTGGGCCCACATGTTGCCGACTTTTTCCAGGTAGGGATGCAGTTCCAGCCCCGAGGCATGCCACAGGGCGGTCTCAAACAGGGCGAATCCCTGCATGGGATGCCGGATCCCGTGGCGGTTCTCCAGCTCTGTGGCACCCAGGGCATCCTCGCCGGCATAGTCTTCGGGGATACCCTGGAGCAGGGCACTTTCCGGCCTGTGACCGTCCGTATCCCGTCTCACATAGGCTTCCGCCCCCACCACCAGCACCCGCTCCAGCTCGTTCTGGGCGATCAGAGATCCTGCCTGGTTGATCAGGGTCTGGGGTGAATTGCCCCCGATATGTGAGATATGAGAGAATTTGGGGACGGCCCCTAACGCCTGAGCCACCCGGACCGGCGCATCCGGGCAGTGGGCACTCAGGGGACGGACCACCAGGATGCCGTCCAGGCGGGTGAGCACCGAAGGGTCTGCAAGGGTCCGGCCGGCATTTTCTGCCGCCTGAATCATGAGTGCCAGGGGGTCTTTGGGATTCTGCGTCTCTTTGGGCTGGGTGACCTGTGCCCAGCCGGCAACCACCACATGTGTGTCCATAAAAAATTCGGATCCTTGATTTTTATCCAAATCAGCAAAATACAGCAGTTTTGCTTAAAAAATCATATTTGTCAATTGCCGGTGCCGTGCATATTCTCTTGTTTTTTGCGTGGCTGTCTGCTATGGACCTTGGGATGGAAAGGGATAGTTAAAATGTAACTATAGTGTTTGTGTGATAAGACCTGCGCCGCAGGCGTGACATCACACCGTTAGATAAAAAACCATCAGCGTGGAGGCATAAAATGAAAAATGTGGTGATTGTAAGCGGGGTCAGAACCCCGGTGGGATCTTTTGGCGGTGTTTTAAAGGATGTGACGGTAAAGGATCTGGGCACCTGCGTCATGAAAGAGGTGTTCAAGCGGGTGGGCCTGCGGCCGGGGGTCAATGAAGAGCAGACAGCCTTTGCCCCGGAGACCCTCAAGGACCAGGGCCGCATCGATCTGGAAAAAAAAGGGTATGATTATGATGACAGCCTGACGGAAGTGTTTGTGGATGAGGTGGTCATGGGCAATGTGCTCCAGGCAGGCCAGGGGCAGAACACGGCCCGCCAGGCCATGATCGGGGCCGGCATGTCCCGGTTCACTCCCGCGGTCACCATCAACAAGATCTGCGGGTCCGGACTGAAAGCCATTGCAATGGGTGCCCAGGCCATCATGGCAGGCGGGGCCGATGTGGTTCTGGCCGGGGGCCAGGAAAGCATGAGCAACGCCCCCATGGCACTGCTGAAGGCCCGGTGGGGACACCGTATGGAACTCACCGGCCAGGGACCGGTCCATGATCTGATGGTGTTTGACGGGCTGTATGAGATTTTTTACGGGTATCATATGGGATTGACCGCGGAAAACATTGTGGAAAAATACGGGATCACCCGGGAAGAACAGGACCGGCTGGCCCTTTTGAGCCATACCCGGGCTTTGGGTGCGGTCCAGGATGGCACCTTTGCCAAAGAAATAGTTCCGGTGATCATAGCCTCCCGCAAAGGGGATATCACTGTTGACACGGATGAGCGGCCCATGGCAACCAGTATGGAAAAACTGGCAAAACTTCGGCCGGCCTTTAAAAAAGACGGGAGTGTGACGGCAGGCAATGCATCGGGGATCAATGATGCGGCAGCTGCCGTGCTGCTCATGTCCGAAGAAAAAGCCGATGCACTCGGACTTGAAAAACTGGCCCGGATCAAGGCGTTTGCATCCGGCGGCCTGGATCCGGCCTATATGGGTCTGGGCCCGGTGCCGGCAGTGAAAAAGGTACTCAAGCAGACCGGCATGACCCTGAAGGACATCGATCTGATCGAACTCAATGAGGCGTTTGCAGCCCAGGCCATCGGATGCATGCGGGAACTGAACATTGATGTGGAAAAACCCAATGAACTGGGCTCGGGGATCTCCATCGGCCATCCCATCGGCTGCACCGGCGCCAGACAGATGGTCACGGCGATTCATCAGATGAAACGCAAAGGGTATGCCACCGGCCTGATCTCCATGTGTATCGGTGGCGGTATGGGCATGGCCATGATCATTGAAAAATAAGTTTTGCTTTACTTGAAGGCACAAAAATGGTAAGAATTCTGAACGAATTCAATGGTTAAATTGGCATGGGGCCGGGGCGGAAACACCCGGGCCCCATCATGACCCGAAAGGATGTGGTTATATATGGATATCCCAAGAAAACTGGCCATACTCATCTATACAGCCGTGCCTGCGATCGTCGGCGGCGGGATCGTGTACCATTTTTTTGACAGCTTTGTTCAGGTGGTCATTTTTGAAATTCTTCTGATAATGGCTGTTTTGGGAATCATGAGCAGCTAAGAACCCGGTTGATTGCTTCTTTGTTTTATGCAAAGCCGTAAGCATGAAAGATTTTCTGTCATGTTGCGGCTTTGCATGGTTTTTTAAATCCCTGCAATTTTTTTCGAGAGCAGACGGGTGAGATCGTGGAACAAACCATTTTTCAACGTGCCGTGTTTTTCTTTTTCATGGCCATGTTCGGTACCGCTTTTTTTCTGCTGGGAAATCTGGTTGTCCCGTTTACGGCCACCATTGTTCTGGCGATGGTGCTCACCGGTGTCTTTAATCCGGTATTCAATCTGTTCACCCTGAAACTGTCCGTTCGCACCGCATCGATTTTCACCTGCATTCTCATCTTTTTTGTGGTGTTCATTCCGGTGGTATTCTTTGTGGGAATTTTATCCAGAGAGGCGCTGGGGCTGTACAATATGGCCAAAGATGCCGTGTTCTCAAACCAGTTGATTCTGGTTCTGGAAAACACCCGGGCACTTGAGCGGCTCAACGATCTGCTGGCCCGGGCGGGAATACAGAAAACGATCTCCTGGCCGGAACTCATTGACCCCATATCTGAACTGGGAAAAATGCTGGGGCTTTCACTGTTTCAGCAGGCCCGGTTCATTACTTCCAATCTGTTGAATCTGGTATTTTATTTCTGTCTGATGCTCATTGTCATTTTTTACATGTTCGTGGACGGCAAACGGTTTGTGCAGTACCTGTGCGACCTGTCTCCGCTCCAGGATGCGCATGATAAAAAACTGTTTGGAAAATTCAATGAGATGACAGGGGCCCTGCTGATCGGCAACGGACTGGGCGGATTGATTCAGGGAACGGCCGGCGGGCTGTTGTTCTGGTTTCTGGGGCTCAACTCTCCGGTTCTCTGGGGATTGATCATGGCCTTTATGGCATTTCTGCCCATTGTGGGGATCGGCATTGTCCTGGTCCCTACCGCCGTGTTTTACATGCTTAAAAGTTCCATGATCACGGGCGTCGGGATACTGGTTTTCTACGGGGTGCTTTCCTGGGGAATCGAGTATGTTTTCAAACCCAAGCTGGTGGGGGACCGGGTGGCCATGCATCCGCTGGTCATTTTTTTTGCGATCATCGGCGGCCTCAAGGTTTACGGGCTGATGGGCATCATTTACGGGCCGTTGATCGCCACCCTGTTTTTAACCTTGTCAGACATATATTTTTCCAGTTTTCAGTCCATGGTCGAACCGGCAAAACAAAAAAGTTAATCAATTTTGGAGTCAGAATTTAGATGATGCAGAAAGAGACCAACCAGACCAGCATCGAGAAGGAGATGAAACAATCCTATCTCGAGTATGCCATGAGCGTTATT
>DATHSR010000399.1:0-10085 GCA_035464035.1 Desulfotignum sp.
GCCCGCACGCCATTACAACCGTCTCACCCAGGCTGAACTTCTGATTACAGGCCGCACAGCCTTTTTCATTGTGGGTGTTCAGCATATTCAGATCCACCAGATATATGTTTTTGGTTTTTTGCTGCATGGGGTCCTCCTTGCTTTGAGCTGCTATCCGGAAATCAGACACTCTTTGGATCGGTAGCCGCTTTTTTTGGCGGCCCACCTGTAGCAATGATGCCGTTCTTCCGGACTTTCAGAGTTATAATCACACGCCCTGAGTTCCTCTACCAGTCGGTTTTTTTCTCTGGTGCAACACTGTCTTGCACCGATATTTACGTATCCAGCCATGGGTTCACCTCCCGGCATTTTTTTTATTATCAAGACAGCTGCCTGCTGGAAACTGCCTGTAACTAAAATAAGGCGGATGTGGCTGATTTCAACCGGATAAAGAAAATTGTTGTCTTTTTACCAGGATATCTATATAGTTCAAATTTTTTAGTTTCCCACTGCTGGACAATGCCAGCCCGTTATATAATAAGGAAGTTTTCTTCATGTCTCAATCGAATTTGCCCGTGACCGGGTTTGACGAAATGAACCTGGCCCCGGCGGTCTTTTCATCCCTGGCAGCCGTGGGGTATACCACGCCCACCCCCATCCAGCAGCGGGTCATCCCCCATCTTCTGGCAAACAAGGATCTCCTGGGCCAGGCCCGGACCGGCACCGGCAAAACCGCCGCCTTTGCTTTGCCCCTTTTATCCCGGATCAATCTGGAGATCCGGCAGCCCCAGGTCCTGGTGCTCACGCCCACAAGGGAACTGGCCATCCAGGTGGCGGCGGCATTCAAAACATACGGCCGGAACCTGAGCGGCCTGTCGGTGCTGGCGGTCTACGGCGGCCAATCCTACAGCATCCAGCTGAACCAGTTGAAAAAAGGGGTCCACGTGGTGGTGGGAACCCCGGGCCGCCTCATGGATCACATGAAACGCAAAACGCTCCAATTTGCAGACCTGTTCTGCCGGGTCCTGGACGAAGCGGACGAAATGCTGCACATGGGGTTTATTGAAGATGTGGAATGGATATTGGAACAAACCCCCCAGCCGATCCAGACGGCTCTGTTTTCAGCCACCCTGCCCGACCCGGTAAAAAAAATCGCCGCCCGGCATCTGAACCGGCCTGAAAACATCCAGATCCGCCAGCAAACCGATGACACCGGCACCATCCGCCAGCAGTTCTGGATGGCAAAAGGCGCCACCAAGGCCCACGCCCTGGTAAGGATCCTGTCTGCCGAATCCTTTGACGGAGTAATCGTTTTTGTCAAGACAAAGGCTGCCACCCTGGATGTGGCAAAAAATCTGGAAGAAAACGGGTTTAAGGCACAGCCCCTGAACGGGGACATGGCCCAGGCGGTCCGGGAAAGCACGGTGAACCGCCTGAAAAAAGGTCACATCGACATTCTGGTGGCCACGGATGTGGCGGCAAGAGGCCTGGATGTGGAACGGGTTTCCCATGTCATCAATTACGACATGCCCGGACAGGTGGACCCTTACATTCACCGCATCGGCCGCACCGGCCGGGCCGGCCGCACCGGAGACGCGATTTTGTTCACGACGGGAAACGAGCGCTGGATGGTGAAAAAAATTGAGAAAGCCACCCGCCAGCCCATTACCCAGATGAACCTGCCCTCACCGGATGCCGTGAACAAAAAACGCATTGCCGATTTCCATGACCGCATCACCCGGGTGCTGGACACCCGGGATCTGACTGCCTTTGAGTCTCTGGTGGAAGATTTTGCCAGAACCAGAGACCTGCCCGTGGCACGGGTGGCGGCGGCCCTGGCCCAAATGGCCCATGGAGACACCGCGCTGCTGCTTTCCGATGAGAACAGGGAAAAAACCGCCCCGGCCGGGAAAAAACCGTTGCGCATGACTTCCGGCAGCCAGGCCTGTTCTGAAAAAAAAGCGGCCCTTTCCATTCCGGTGCCTGGATCCGTCAGAAAAACCAGCCCTAAAAATGGGGCAGAGTTCGGGCCCGAAAATCTCACCCCGCCAAAACCGGGTATGGAGCGGTACCGCATTGAGGCGGGGGAATCCCATGGTGTAAAACCCGGGGACATTGTGGGGGCCATCACCAATGAAGCCGGTCTGGAGAGCCGATACATCAAGGATATCCATATCCGGCCGCAGTTTTCCCTGGTGGATCTTCCCCAGGGCATGCCCGGAGAGATACTTCGCCTGCTGAAACGGACCTGGGTAGGGTCCAGACGGATGGCCATTTCCAAATGTGCCTGACATAATACCCCTTTGGATTTTTTTGCACCATGAATCACACCCGGACCGAACTGCCGGGACGTTTATACAACCCATATCATGCTTCTTACAGGAGATACCCATGAGCGGCAACGGCGGCACCCCCATCAACATCGACTTTCAGGTGGATAAAAAAAACCTGTACCGTGAAGAAACCATCACCGACCTGAAAATTGCCAGCATCCAGAAACTGACCCCCATCCATCCGGACGGAACGGAAGATACCACCCGGGAGATTTTTTATGTGGGCAACACCCAGCTGGGAACGCCCCACGGACCGGTGCCCATTCAGGCCAGACTGGAAGCAGCCACCTTAGAGCAGGCCATGGCGGCCTTTCCCCAGGCCATGGAGGCGGAGACCCGAAAAGTGATCCAGCAGTTCAGAAAACTGGAGGCGGAGCAAAAAAAATCCAAAGACTCACGGATCATCATTCCGGGCATGCATTAACCCGGAAACCTTGGAAAAAAAGGATCCGGCTTCCAGGAAGGGGACCTGGAAGCCGGCATGCGCCTGGGCGTTTTTGGAAGGCTTTGTTTGGAGGGATTTGAATGCCCGCCAGACGCATTTCCTAAGGCCATTACCTGGTGTGGACGTATTGGGGTTTGGCTTGGGATGGGCCCACACAGGCATGACTGATTTTTTATGACAGCCGGATCCCCCTGTCAATCCGGGAAAACCCCTAAATTGAATAGGGGAAAATACCTATAGAAGAGGGATATCTGCCTGCATATACAGTAAATATCCTTTGATTTCGGTTGGTTAAAAAACAACAACAGTTGCGCCCAACAAGAAAAAAAATGAAGGACGTCCCATGATCAAATCCATGAACATTGCCTGGTGGGTCCAGCGCTGGGCGGAACTGACCCCGGAAAAGCCGGCCATCCTTTACGAGAACACGGTGATCACTTACAAGGATATGAGCCGCCGGTCCGATTCCACCGCCTGCTGGCTCCAGTCCCTGGGCATTGAAAAAGGAGACCGGGTGGCGGTCATGCTATACAACTGCCCGGAATTTCTGGACCTGTTTCTGGCCTGTTCACGGCTGGGGGCGATTTTTGTCCCCATCAACTTCCGGGTCACCGCCCGGGAACTGGACTATTTTCTGACAAACTGCCGGCCCCGGCTCTTTGTCCACGGGGATGCCTTCACATCCATTGTCAACTCCCTGGTTCTGACCGCCTACCTGCCCCCCCTGATGGTGGCGGTCCAGGGCAACGCTGCCGCCGGCGGCCGGATGTTTCAGCTGGAAACCGGGGTGGCCCGGTTCGACGGCAGCCGTCCTTTTTTGACCCGGAGCCTGGGCCCGGCGGATCCGGAAGAACCCCAGGTGATCATGTATACGTCGGGCACCACCGGCCGGCCCAAAGGGGCTGTGCTGTCCCACAGAAAAACCTTTTTCAACTGCCTGAACGCAGATATCTTCTTCAAGCTCCATACCAGCGACATCATGCTGATCTTTCTGCCTCTGTTCCATTCCGGGGGACTTTTCATCCAGGCGGCCCCCGCTTTCTACAAGGGCGCCACCCTGGTGCTCCATAAAAAATTCGACCCGGAAGCTGTGTTCCGGGATATTGAACAGTTCAGGGTGACCAAATTCTTAGGGGTGCCCACGGTGTTCCGGGAACTGCTCAAGGTGCCGGGGTCCCTCCGGGGGGATCTGTCCTCGTTGCGGGTTTGCGCCGGCGGCGGAGAGCGGCTCACCCAGGATCTGATCGAAGCCTGCGCCGAGGCCGGCCTGGCCTTCCGCCAGATCATGGGCCAGACCGAAACCTCTATCCTGCTGTGGGCCTCTGAAAAAGACCCCCTCGCAAAGCCGGGCACCGTGGGCCGTCCGGTCTTCCATGCCGAGGTGATGATCCTGGATCCCCAGGGCCGGCCCGCACCCCCGGGCCAGATCGGGGAGATCGTGGTCCGGGGGTCCATCATGATGAAAGAATACTGGCAGGATCCGGTGAAAACCGAAGAAACCATCAAAAACGGATTTCTGCACACCGGGGACCTGGCCTGGATGGATGCGGACGGTTTTTTCTTTCTGGCGGGCCGGGCCGGTGACATGTACATCTCCGGCGGTGAAAACGTGTATCCGGCTGAAATTGAAAAACATCTCAAGACCCACCCGGATATCTTTGATGTGGCGGTCAAAGGAGAGCCCCACGACACCTGGGGGGAATGCGGCCATGCCTTTGTCATCCCCCGCCCCGGGGCCCATCTTACCGAACCCGATGTGCTGGCATACTGCGAGGGCGCCCTGGCCCGTTACAAGTGGCCGGCAAGGATTTCTTTCCGGCAGGAGTTCCCCAGAACATCCCTGGGCAAGGTGCGCAAGGCGGATCTGCACTGACCGCGTCCTTTTCTTTAACGGACGCGGCCATCACTTTTTTTGTGCGGCGGGACACCGGGCGTCACCGGTCCAGGGTAAACCGCCATTTGCAGAACAGCCCCTCCGGATGGGGGTCCGGCGGCGCAAACTCGCAGTGCACCCGGATCCGGTCATCGATCACCCGGGCAAAGCTTTCAAACTCTTTTTTGTGCATATGCTTGCACACATACTCATCCAGCCCCCGTTTGAGCCGGGCCTCCTGGGTGGGACAGGACGGCACGGTCAAAACAACCTGTTCCGGTGTTTCCCGGATCTCATACCCCACCAGGATGCACCAGGGAAACAGTTTCAGGCTTTGAACAAACCCCGCCAGCCCGGGGCGGCCGGTTTCAGATCCGGGAATAGGGAATTTTTCCTTCAGATCCCGGGCCGCATACCCGGCCACGGTATCCCACACCGCTTCATTGATCTTTTCCGCAGTTTCCTGGTCAAATTTTTCCGCAATCCGGATAAACCAGAACGCATCCATGACCCGGTAGTTCCACAGCAGAAATTTAATGTACGACAGCAGTTGATCCCTGTCCATATCCTTGAAAACAGTCAGATCCATTTGCCCTCCAGTGGTTAGAGATTCAGTTTCTGCCGGCTGCCGGGGTCCTTCTGGGCATCCATGACAATCAGGGCCGGCTGTTTTTCCATAGCACACCCCCAAAAAATATGCTATGCCTGATCCTGAAAGGAGATCTGCCATGCCGTTGTCATTTGACTCATCTTCCCATGGAAAGGTGGCGTTCGGGTTCTTCAACATCGAATCGGACATGCTGCTGCTGGACCGGCTTTTCTTTTTCTGTGACGATTTCTGCACCTGGATCACGACACTGGCGGAACAAAACTCCCCGGCTTTTCTGGACTGCGAGGTGTTTCACATCCAGAACCCCCAGGATGTGGGAGACCTGATGGGCGCCATCCACGGCATCCGGTTCACCGGGTTCATCGGCCGGGTCTATGTGCAATTTCCCTTTCCTGCGGATCCTTCAGGATTCAAGCAGAACCCGGAAGGATCCCGGACCCGGCAGATCATGCAGGATCTGATTTCCCCGTGGGCGGAGAAACAGTCTGTTCAGGTGGGGATCGATGCCTCCGGCCGGTTCAGTTTCGGACCCTATGAATTCACCCGAAATGCATGCCATGAACTGATCCGCTATGTGTGGGAAGGCGGCTACCCCCGGTGGAAAGACGGTATCCGGCCCTCCGGTGTCACTGCCATGGCCGGCCGGATAAAGCACAGCCGGCACCGGTTTTTCTCCGGAATATTTGCATAACCTTTTTTTTCATGTATGCTGGTTTTATCGGTAACGACAAGAACACAATTTTTTGAAAGGACAGTGCCATGCCGATTGCAGACAAAATGGTGAAAATGGTGGCGGCGGCCTCCTTCATCCGGAAGATGTTTGAAGAAGGAATCCGGATGCGGGAAAAATTCGGGGCGGACAATGTGTTTGATTTTTCTCTGGGCAACCCGGATGTGCCCCCGCCGCCGGCCGTCAAAGAGACCCTGCTGGACCTGATCAGCGATGCAAAGGTCACCCACGGCTACATGCCCAATCCGGGATACCCCCATGTGCGAAAGGCGGTGGCGGACCATCTGAACAAGGAGTTCGGCGTGGGCCTGACCCCGGACCTGGTGGTGATGACCGCCGGGGCGGCCGGGGCGCTGAACGACTGCCTCCGGGCCCTGATCAACCCGGGCGAAGAGATCCTCACGCCAGCACCTTATTTTGTGGGGTACAACCAGTATGCGTTCATAGCCGGGGCCGCCCTGGTCACCGCCCCCACCAGGAGCGATTTCCACCTGGATCTGGAAGCGATCGACAAAGCCATCACTCCGAAAACCCGGGTGGTGCTCATCAACTCCCCCAACAACCCCACGGGCGCGGTGTACTCGGCACAGGAGCTGGCCGGCCTGGGCCGGGTCCTGGAGGCGGCCAGCCAGAAATTCGGCCGGCGCATCTACCTGATATCAGACGAACCCTACCGCAAGATCGTCTATGACGTGGAGGTGCCCTCGGTGTTCGATGCCTATGACCACACCGTGGTGCTCACCTCCTATTCCAAGGAACTGTCTCTGGCCGGCGAGCGCATCGGGTACCTGGCCGTTCACCCCAATGCCGAGGACGCGCCCCTGGTTGCCGGGGCCGCCGGCGTGGCCAACACCATGATGTATGTCAATGCCCCGGCCCTGTTCCAGCAGGTGGTGGGCCGGCTCCAGGGGGTGACCGTGGATATCGGCATCTACCGCCGCCGCCGGGACCTGTTCTGCCGGGGTCTCAAGGAAGCGGGGTATGACTGTGAGGTGCCGGCCGGTGCGTTCTATCTGTTTCCCAGAAGCCCCATCGAAAACGATGTGGAATTCGTCAACCTGCTCAAGGAACAGAACATCCTGGCGGTGCCGGGAACCGGATTCGGCGGACCCGGCCATTTCCGGCTCTCCTATGCCGTGCCCGACGATACCATCACCCGGTCTCTGCCCGGATTCAAAAAAGCCATGGAAAGCGTCAAATAACAAATCGTTCTTGCCAAAAACTATTCAGGGGGCCGGCATAACTGAAATGCCGGCCCCCTGAAGGTATTGCAGATATCTGATACGGTTTATTTGGCCTGTCTGGGCTTGGGCAGATTTTCCAGGTCCCTGAGGGCCGCATCGATCTGTTCCTGGGGCAGGTCATGGTCGGCCAGGTTCCCTCTGAAATAGGACTCATAGGAGGCCATGTCCACCAGGCCGTGACCGGACCAGTTGAACAGGATCACCTTTTCTTTGCCTTCTTCTTTTGCCTTGAGGGCTTCCCGGATGGCCATGGCCACGGCATGGTTGCATTCCGGAGCCGAGATGAACCCTTCGGACCGGGCAAAGGTGACGCCGGCCTTGAAGGTTTCCAGCTGGTGGATGGCCTCGGCCCGGATGATGCCGTCCAGAACCAGCTGGCTCACCAGGGGGGCCATGCCGTGATACCGCAGTCCCCCGGCATGGATGGGGGCGGGCACGAAATTATGGCCCAGGGTATACATGGGCAAAAGCGGGGTCATCTGCACCGTGTCCCCGAAATCATAGGCAAAGGGTCCCCGGGTCAGGGTGGGGCAGGAGGTGGGTTCCACCGCGATGATGTCGATCTGTTTGCCGTTGATCTTGTCCCTGGCAAAGGGGAAGGCCAGGCCGGCAAAATTGCTGCCCCCGCCCGCGCTGCCGATGATCACGTCCGGATAATCCCCGGTCATTTCCATCTGTTTCATGGCCTCCAGCCCGATGATGCTCTGATGAATCATCACATGGTTGAGCACCGATCCCAGCGCATATTTGGTGTTTTCATCAGACACCGCTTCCTCCACGGCCTCGGAGATGGCCATGCCCAGAGAGCCCGGTGAATCCGGGTCTTTTTCCAGAATGGACCGGCCCGCCTTTGTTTCCGTGGACGGGCTGGCCGTGCAGTTGGCGCCCCAGGTTTCCATCATCAGCCGGCGGTAGGGTTTCTGGTTGTATGAGATCTTGACCATGAACACCTTGCATTCGATGCCGAAAAATGAACAGCACATGGCCAGGCTGCTGCCCCACTGCCCGGCCCCGGTCTCGGTGGTGATTTTTTTGGTGCCCGCCACCTTGTTGTAATAGGCCTGGGCCAGGGCCGTGTTGGGTTTATGGGAACCGGCCGGGCTCACCCCTTCGTTCTTGAAATAGATCCGGGCCGGGGTGCCCAGGGCCTTTTCCAGGTTCCGTGCCCGGTAAAGGGGAGAGGGCCGCCAGATGGCGTACCTGTCCAGGATCTCTTCGGGAATGTCGATCCATCTCTGGGTACTCACCTCCTGCTCGATGAGGTTCATGGGGAAGATCGGGGCCAGGTCTTCGGGTCCGCAGGGCTGGCCGGTGCCCGGATGCAGGGGCGGCTCCATGGGATTGGGCATGTCTGCCATGATGTTGTACCACTTGCGGGGCATTTCCTGTTCAGTCAACAAAAATTTCTGGATCTTCATGGGGTCTCCTTTGATGGCAAGGTTAATAAAGGATGGGGCCGTTTGCTGCGTGGGTTTCCTCCTGAAAAAAAAAGTTAGTTTTCGATCCCGGTAAAGGCATGGGGATCCGCCATAAACGCTTTGTAAATCCGGTAATGGTCGGTGTCTTCATATTTCACCGCCGCAATTTTCGGTCCGTCAAACCCGTAGATCAATGCCTGCGGACAGGCCATGAGAATGGGGGAATGGGTGGCGATGACAAACTGGGCATGGCCTTTGCCGCTCTCCCGGACAATCAGGTTGAGCAGTTCCACCTGGGATTTCGGGGACAGGGCGGTTTCCGGTTCATCTAAAAAATACAGTCCTTTGCGCTGGTACCGGCTTTCAAAATAGGACATCAGCGACTGGCCGTGGGACTGGGTGATCAGCGATTTTCCCCCGAAATAATCCAGCATGGGCCGGTCGGCCAGGGCCCATTCCTCCAGTTTTCTGGCAAAATGGGAAAAATTCTGGGACCCGAAATAAGATCCCGGCACCGGTCCCTGGGACCAGGTGACCGACAGGTGCCGGTACAACTGCCTTTCAAAGGGATTGGCCTCGCACCGCAGCGTGAACTCCGGCCGCCAGATATGGATGCCGCAGCAGATGGCGATCGCCTCCAGCAGCGTGGATTTGCCCGTGCCGTTCTCGCCGGCGAACACCGTGACCGGGCGGGTGAACGGGAGTGATCCGGTCTGCTGCAGCACCCCAAGGCTGAAGGGATAGGCCCCCCGGTTTGGAAAGGTATCTCCCTGGATCACCACGCGTTCCAGAAACATCAGGCAGATCCTTTCTCCGGTCCTGACGGTGCTTCGGGCACATTTTTTTTAGCCTGATGGATCAGGTCCACCAGGGTCTGGATTTTGGGCCGGCCCCGGTTCACAAAGGCTGCGGCAAACTGCGCCTCAGACAGGTGCGCCTTGAAATGCCCCACCACATCAAAGGTCAGATACCAGCAGTCCAGTGTCTTGAAGCAGGGCGCACCCATATTCTCAGCCCGGCAATAACCGAAATAAACCTGATGCCCCAGCCGGGGACACCGGACCTGGACATCGTCCGGCGGCGGCGACGTGGAAAAAGTGCTCATGTGTCCTCCTGTTACCCCTCTCGTTCTGTTTATGAGAAACACCGGCACAAGTCAAGCATTATCCTTCACCGCCGTCCGGGACAAAATTGAAATACCGGCCCGTAAAGTTCCGGGGCCGGTATCGAGCCGGGAGCCAGCTGAATTAAATGGTGCTGGGACCCACGGCTGTGCCAGCAGGGCGTAATTGCGGTCCAATCAGAAGAATATGACCTCCCTGTTGAATTTTTTACGGTGGTGGTTATGTTTTTTATGTTTTTGTCCGGGTTGTTTTTTCAAGACAACCCGGAAATCTTCATTTTCGACTACTGAAGCTCAGGTGTATGCACTTTGAGCCGTCCTTCATAGGCT
>DATHSR010000400.1:0-4561 GCA_035464035.1 Desulfotignum sp.
TGGTATCCGGATCACAGGAAATCAGGGTCCGGATGCCCGGCACCCGGTTGATCTCCGCCAGGATCCGCTGCTTGGGGGCATTGATCTTGAATGCCCGGTAACCATTGGTGGTGTAGGAGTAGATGCCCGCAGGCGAAACCGCCACCACCTCCACCAGGATCACCATCACCAGCATGCCCAGTCCAAAACCGATCTGAAGGGTGCGCTGCCGCTGTTTCTGGGTCATTCCGCCCAGCGGATCCTTCATGTTTTTCCGGCCTAAAGGGCCAGCCCGCCTTTGACGTCCGCCAGCACCGTGTCGCCGAACAGCAGTTTCACCAGGGCCAGGGAAAATTCCAGGGCCGTACCCGCGCCTTTGCTGGTGATGCAGCACCCGTCAATGACCACATTTTTGTCCTGGATGGTCCCGCCGTCAATCTGGGAGGCAAACCCCGGATGGCAGGTGACGGCCCCGGGAGTGACCAGGCCCAGCGGATGCAGCACCACGGCCGGTGAGGCGCAGATGGCGCCATACAGCTTCTTCTGTGCAGCCTGGTTTTTAAGCAGTTGCGCCAGGTCTTCGGAATTTTTCAAATTCTGGGCCCCCGGGATGCCCCCGGGCAGCACAATCAGGTCAAAAGACTCATCCAGACAGTTTTTGATCAGGGTGTCCGCCTTGAACTGCGTTCCCCGGGCCGCCCTGATATCCAGTTCATCCACAGAGGCCGCCACGACGGTTGCCCCGGCCCGCCGAAGCACATCGATGATGGTAATGGCTTCCATTTCTTCGATTCCCTGGGCCACGGGCACCAGCACTTTTTTTTCCATAACTGCCTCCTTCAGGTCCTGGCCGGGCACCTCATGAAACACCGGTGTCCCGGTGACCCAGCAATTGGTTTGAATAAAGGGATGCGGTGATCTTCACCACCTTGATGATATGGTTCCGGATGGATGCCTTGTCCTTGAGGGGTGAGTTGCGGAAGGTCATGAGAATACCGGTGATGGACGCCACAAAGGAATGGGAATAGATCCTTGCCGGTTCCTTTGCCACGCCGTGACGCTCAAGCAGCACAGCGAACAGGTCAAAAAAGATCTTGGTAACGGAATCAAACTTCCCCATGACCGGGTGGTCCAGATTGTCCTTGAGCATCAGGTAGGTCATCATCTGAAAAGTGGATTCATTCTCAAGCAGATGCGTCACAAATTTGATGCCGAACTGCTCGATGCTGGCCGGTGCATCGGTTTCCACCATGGCCTTGAACTCTTTGCTGGCCGCGGAGATATCCTGGAGAAACGCCTCGTTGAACAATGCTTCCTGGCTGGGGAAATACCGGTAAATGGTGGCCGGGGAGATCCCGGCCTCATCGGCCACTTCCCGCATCCCCACTTCATAGAACGGTTTTTTTGCAAACAGGGCCAGGGCGGATTCAATGACGATCTGCTTTCTGGTCTGTTTTTCCTTTTCCTTTAATTCCGCAAACCGTGATTCAGCCACAGGAACATTCACCTTCCTTGGGAGTTAACACAAATCATGCGCCGGTTTTTTCCCTTATCACGAGTTCAACCGTCTTGACAAGGTAAAACACGGCCGCATATTGACCTTTGAAACCGATTTCTGATATAGTGGGCACCTGTGAGCAACAAGAGAAAACCACCCATGGAAACAATGATAAAAAGAGACCTGTTTGATTTTGAAATCGGGTATCTGACCCGCAGTCCCTGCGTGACCTGCGAGAACCGGAATGCCTTGCCCAGGTGTCATGACGCATGCGCCGTGCTGGATATCATCCAGACCACCCTGGCCCGGGGCATCTCGTCTCAATCCGCCAGATATGAAAGCTGAGCCGGCTGATCAGCCGCTGTTCCCCGACGCATCCACCGCCCTTGTCAAACGATTTCTGTCCCCGGCCCTGTTTGAGCGCCTGTCCTGTCTGCAGACCGGTTCTGGATTCACCCTGGCCCGGGCCATCCGGTCCGGCCGGCAGAATCCTGACTCCAGTATCGGCATCTATGCCGGGGACGCCGAGAGTTATGCCCTGTTCAAAGCAGTTTTTGATCCGGTGATCAAAGCCTACCACCAGATCTCCGGGCCGGTCTGCCATGTGTCGGATCTGGGACTGTCGGCACTGCCGGACCTGGATCCGGACCGGCTGTATATACTTTCTTCCCGGGTGCGGGTGGCCAGAAATCTGGCAGGATATCCCTTTACCCCCCTTATCTCATCCAGGCAACGCAGGTTGCTGGAAAAAGAGATCATCCGGGCGGTCACCGCCCTGCCCCCCCCTTTCCAGGGACAATACCATGCCATGACCTGCTTGGACCTGTCTCAGATTGCGGTCCAGACAGCGGCCGGCACCGCTTTTTTAGAGGGAGACCGGTTTCAGGCGGCCGCCGGAATCACCCGGGAATTCCCAAGATGCCGGGGGGTGTATGCCGGTCATGACAAAAAATTTTTCGTCTGGGTGAACGAGGAGGACCATCTGCGGATCATCTCCATGGAAAAAACCGGGTCCCTGTCTTCAGTTTTCAACCGGCTGATTCTGGCCCTGGATCGTCTGGAACGGTCTGTTGCGTTTGCATCCGACCCCTGTCTGGGCTTTCTGAGCGCCTGTCCCACCAACATCGGCACAGCCATGCGGGCCGGGGTACACATCCGGCTGCCGAAACTCGAACAGCATCCCTTGCTGCTCAATCAGCTTGCCCGGGACCACGGGCTTCAGATCCGGGGTACGGGGGGGGAGAAAACCGCCGTGTACGGATCCGTGTTTGACATCAGCAACCGGCACCGGCTGGGTATCGGTGAAACCCGGATCATCCAGACCCTTCACACCGGCATCGCAGCCATCATAAAAACGGAAAAATCCCTGTAAAGGTCCGGTCCAGTATGCCCAGGACCATGAAAACCAGCAGCGACAGGTTGACCACGGCAAATCCCGGGCCACCCGGCCGGCCGGACCCCCGCTTTTGCAGCCATGCCATGCCTGCAGGCAGAACAAGGGCCATTGCTGCCAAAATCATTGAAAATTCCGGAGAAGAGATGCCTCCCCTGATGAGGAACAACAGAATAGCCAGGCTGTAAAGGCTGACCCAGATCAGGATCTGTAACTGGATTTCGGTTTTTGTCCACCACCGGGCCAGGCAGGGGAATACCGACGTTTCATGATCCAGTTCGCACGGGCCACCGGCCTTGAGCATCCACCTCCCGGCCCTGAGCGCCAGAAAGTGGGGAACCTGCCAGATCCCCAAAACCAGCATCAGGATCACCAGATCCTGCCCGGAGCCTTTACCCCCCGGCGCAGTCACGGCGGTCCAGCCGATGGCCGGGGGCAGCATTCCACAGAACACCCCGGGCCAGACCGCCAGAAAGGTTTTTTTCTTTAACGGAGTATACAGCCCGTTGTAGCATGCCAGGGCCATCAGGCCCAGGAAACCCGGCAGAGGGGTGTCCGGATATCCGAACAGCACCGCCAGACCGGCACAGATCAGGGCCAGTGACAGCAGGGCCGCAGCATGGACCGGCACCTTTTTTTGTGGAAGGCAGCGGTGCCGGGTGCGGGAAAACCGCCGGTCATAATCACGGTCCTGGATATTGTTGAGCACAGCAGCCCCGGCAGCCAGCAGCCATACCCCGCCCCCGGCCGCCAGGGTGTCCCTGCTGAAAAACGCGGCGGCGATCACCTGGCCGAACATGGCGGACAGGGCAATGAAACTTGTCAGATGGAGCTTGGTGAGTTCAAAAAAAATGAAGATCCGGTCCTTGATCACGGCAGGCAGCGAACCCATCGACAAAACATGACTACCACCCGTCATCTTCCACCCATTCATCAAATTCCTCCTGGGAAACCACCCGCACCACACCGGTCATGTCCGCATGACCGACACCGCAGTATTCCGTGCACTGGAGAAAATAGTCCCCCTTGTTTTCCGGCAGAAACCAGGCATAGGTGGTCAGGCCTTTGACCGCATCCACCTTGACCCGGAAGGCCGGGATATACAGACTGTGGATCACGTCACTGGAAGTGATGTTGAGTTTCACCGGGGTGTTCACCGGCACCTGCAGTTCATTTTCGGTTTCCTTGCCGTTGGGATAGATGAAAATCCATGAAAAGGACTGGGCAATGACCTCCACCTCCAGGGCGCCCTCCGGGACGTTTCGCAGCCCGGTATAGGCCTGCCACCCGGACACGAACATGGCCAGGGCGATAAGGGTGGGAATGAATATCCAGGCGGTCTCCAGCTTCCAGTTTCCCCGGATATCAGCCGGCACGGGATGCCGGGATCTCCGGTACCGGATCACAAAATAGATCATCACCAGGGTGACGGCAAACAGAAACACAAAGGAAAATCCGATGATAAAATAAAAGGACCGGTCCACCAGGGTCACGGGGTTGACAATATCAGTCATATTTGTTCCTCACCTGAAAGCCACATCCCAGAAGATAAACCCGATCATGACGGCCAGACACAGCACCGTGGCCAGAAAAGACCAGCGCAGGGCCCGACCTTCAAATTTCATGTGCATGAACACCACCAGCACCAGGGTCGCCTTGGTGGAAGCGATGATCAGGGCGATCCAGACATT
>DATHSR010000401.1:0-6631 GCA_035464035.1 Desulfotignum sp.
GGATGGGGTTTTGGGTGTTTCACATCCGCGGCCGTGACCACCATGTCGAACTGGCCCTCCAGGTTGTAATCCTTGAGCACCGTTCCCATGGTATCGGTGCGGTTGGTGGCAACCGCCCGGAGATATCCGTGGGATGCCAGATCCGTGAGCAGTTCGAAAAGGCCGTCCGCCATCTTCATGAACCGGATGAACTTGCGGTACCCGATCTGCTTGAGACACCGGACCACCGGTGCAGGATCGCGGACTTCTGGAAACAGATAGGAAACGGCATGGCCCACGGTCATCATGTGGACCTGTAAAAACTGCGCCTCGGTCAAAGGCGGTTTGTTGAAATTTTTAAGGACTTCGTCATAAAATTTCCGGTTGGCCAGGGCCGTGTCAAACATCACCCCGTCACAGTCAAATACCACGGCTTTAATATGGGACAGATTCATCATACGCGCATCACTTTCTCAAGAGCTGAACCATCAGGTTTCAAGCCCGCTGTTGATCATTTCACACACACCCGGATCATGGCAGACCGGTCTGCCATCCACATGGTTCACCCGCACTGCCCCCATCAGGGCGTTGGTCAGCAGGATGTTGGGAAACAAAACCAGACTCTCCGAACGGACCGGCTGATTTTCGATCAGATATCCCTGCTGTTTGAGCCATGATACAGCGGCCCCCACGGTCACCCCGGGCAGCACATGGGGGGATGCCGGCACAATGGCTTTTTTACCCTGGATGATCAGGATATTGCAGGTATTGGTTTCTGAAACCGTGTGATCCGGATTCAGGATCAGGGCCTCATCCCCATGGTTTTCTTTTGCATACTGGCCGGCCAGGTCATAATAGAGGTAGTTGAGGGTTTTATGCCCGGCCAGGGGGGTTTCCCGCGGATAAGGATAGGTCACCAGGTCCAGGCCGGTTTTTCCCAAAGAATCCAGGCGGTGCAGATAGGGCCGGACAAAGGCCCCCAGAAAAAGGGGGGTTGCCATGATGATCTTTAATGCGGCCGTGGCGGTTTCAAGCCGGTTTTCCCTGACGAGAAGATCCACCACCCGGTCCCAGGTGATGGCAGGCGGGTCAATTCCAAACAGCGTCTGCCAGGAACGGTTCATGCGGTGGATATGGCTGAAAAGCCGGACCGGTTTTCCGTTTTTCACCCGGATGGTTTCAAACACCCCGGCGCCATACTGAAACCCCGGGATGCCCGCCGGCACCACAGCCTGATTCTGATCCAGGATTTTACCGTTGACCCACGCCCTGAAAACCGGTTCAAGCTGCGTGATCTTCCCTTTGGCCAGGGTTTCCATGATGGTTTTGCCCTTGTCCAGAGTTTCCTGAAACTCTTTTTCCGGATCAGAATCATACACAATGCCGCCGCCCACGGAAAAGAAAATCCGGCGGTCTGTGATGGTGGCCGTCCGGATGGCGATGGACAGGTCCATGGTGTCATGAAAACTGATATATCCGATGGATCCGGTATAAACATGGCGCTTTACCGGCTCCAGCTCGTCAATGATCTCCATGGCACGGATCTTGGGACATCCGGTGATGGACCCGCCGGGAAAGGCCGCCTTCAGAAGGTCTGCCGCGGTTTTGCCGGACAGCAGGTCTCCCTGGACAATGGATACCAGGTGAAACACGTTTTCATAGGGTTCCAGGCGCTTGTGCTCGGTGACGGTCACCGAATCATGGACCGTGACCCGGGACAGATCGTTGCGCATCAGGTCCACAATCATGGTCAGTTCCGCCGCATCCTTGATGCTGCGGCAAAGGGTTTGCCCGTTTTTTTGGTCCTGTTCCGGTGTGGCACCCCGGGCAATGGTCCCCTTGATGGGACGGGTTTCCACACGGGTCCCCTGCTGAAGCAGAAACCGTTCCGGAGAGGTGGAGACAATCTGGTGATCCCCGGCCTGGACAAAGGCGAAAAACGGGGCCGGATTTCTGTGAAACAGGGCCTGGAACAAGGCATAAGGATCTCCTGAAAACCCGGTTTCAAACCGCTGGGCCAGGTTGGCCTGGTAGATATCCCCGGCCCGCAGGTATCGGATGATTTTTTCAACCGCTTCCAGGTATTGGCTTTTTTCAAATCCCGAGACCAGTCCCCCGGCAGCCATGGAAAAATCGCCGGTCCGATCCATCCTGCCGGTTTCATCTTCAAGCATCTGTTTTAATTGACGAACATACACCTCTGGGGGCACGGAAAGATCATCCAGCAGGGGCACGGACAGGGTAGTGCTGTTGGAAACCCGGTCCTGAACCAGGATCAGGGACGGGGCCGCCAGAAAGAGATCCGGCAGACCTGTGTCCACACAGGTCTGGGGCAGTGCCTCGATGACATCCTTGAGATCATAGGCCAGGTATCCCATCAATCCTGCGGCCAGCGGCAGCCCGTGTTGATTTCCATCTGTGAGGTGGAAATGACCCAGCAGGGCCTGCAGGCAGGCAAACGGGTCTTCCTCCAGGTGAATTTTTGTGTTCCGGCAGAAGATGTCGATCCGGCACCCTTTTGCCCGTATCCAGAACCAGGGAGCGATCCCCAGAATATGATATCTGGCACAATCCAGGTCTGAGCCGGACAACAGCACCACCGTGCCCGGCCGGTGGCTGAACCGGGCGGCAAACCGCGCCAGAGAATCCGGCAGATCAAACGGTTCCTGCCAGACACCGCTTATCCGCGGCAGCTGTGTCACCCATGGGTTCATCGCAGAAAAGGATTCATGCGCTTTTCATTGGCAATGGTGGTTTCCGGTCCGTGTCCGGTATACACGACGGTGTCATCGGGCAGGCCCAGCAGTTTTTGTTTGATGCTGGCAATCAGGGTGTCATAATCGCCGCCGGGCAGGTCGGTCCGGCCGATGGACCCGGCAAACAGGGTATCTCCGGCAAACAGATGGCCCGGGGTGTACAGACAGATCCCCCCCCTGGAGTGGCCCGGGGTGTGAATCACTTTCAGTGTGATGCGGCCGAAGGTCAGGGTGTCTCCGTCATGAAGCAGCAGGTCCGGTTCCGGAGAATTTTCCGCGGCCAGGCCAAAGGAGGCGGCAGAACGTGACAGTTGTGAGAGCATGGGCACATCATCCGGGTGCATGGCCAAGGCCGCGCCGGTGACCTCTTTCATGCGCCGGTTGGCCCCCACATGATCAAAATGGCCATGGGTGTCGATGAGATATTTGACGGTCAGAGACTCTTTTGCCAGTGTCATGAGAATCCGGTCCGCATCATCCCCCGGATCGATCACCACCGCTTCCTTGGTATCTTCACATCCCAGAATAAAGCAATTGGCCATGATGGGACCCACTTCCAGTTTTCTTATAATCAAAACCCCCTCCTTGTGCAGTTTTGTTTTTAAATTTCCTTTCGCCTCACCGGTCAACAGACATACGGATCTGGTCCAGAATACCGTTGACAAAAGCACCCGAATCCCGGGTACTGTATTTCTTGGCGATCTCCACCGCTTCATTGATGGTGACCGAGGGAGGAATGTCTTTGCGTGCCAGCAGTTCAAAGGCAGCGATACGCATGATATTTCTGTCCACCGCCGGCATCCGGGACACCTTCCAGTTCCTGGAACAGGATTCCAGCAGCGGATCGATTTTATCCAGGGCCCCGGCGACCCCCTGGACCAGGTCCATGAAAAACGGCTTCACCGCCGGGGTGAGTACCGTCTCATTTTCCCGGCAGAAACCCGCCACATCTGCCTGAAAATCCCCGGACGGATTCATGTCCAGAAAAAACAGGGCCTGGAGTGCCAGTTCTCTGGACTGCCTGCGGTCTCCCATGGCCTATTCCGCCTTCCTGAGAAGTTCTCCCAGGTTGGCCATTTCAATGGCACCCAGCGCCACCTCGAATCCTTTGTTGCCGGCTTTGGTACCGGCCCGCTCAATGGCCTGCTCAATGGTCTCGGTGGTCAGGATACCGAACATCACCGGTATCCCGGTGTCCAGGCTGACAGTGGCGATGCCCTTGGACACCTCGGCACACACATAGTCATAATGGGAGGTGGCACCCCGGATCACCGCTCCCAGACAGATGATGGCATCCTGTTTCCCGGCAGCCGCCATTTTCTGGGCCGCCAACGGGATCTCAAAGGCCCCGGGCACCCGGACGATGAGGATGTCTTCATCTTTGGCCCCGCTGCGGATCAGCGCATCCATGGCACCGTCCACCAGTTTGGAAGTGATAAAATCATTGAACCGGGATACGATGATACCGAATTTTTTGCCCTGGGCGCTCAGTGATGCATCAATAATCTGTGGCATGGTATTTTTCCTTAAGGTGGTATAAATGATCAGTTTTTATTTACCTTCAGCAAGTGACCCATTTTGGCCTGCTTGCATTTGAGATACCCCTGGTTATAGCAGTTGGGGGGCACCTCAATGGGCACCTGCTCCTCAACAGACAGACCATATCCTTCCAGGCCCACCATCTTTTTGGGATTGTTGGTTAACAGCCGCATCCGTTTCACCCCCAGGTTGACCAGTATCTGGGCCCCGATCCCATAGTCGCGCATATCTGCGGCAAACCCCAGTTTTTCATTGGCTTCCACCGTATCCAGTCCCTGGCGCTGGTATTCATATGCCTTGAGCTTGTTTACCAGCCCGATGCCCCGGCCTTCCTGGCGCAGGTAGACCAGGACCCCGGACCCTTCCGCTTCCATCATGGCCATGGCCCGGTGGAGCTGGTCCTGGCAGTCACACCTGAGGGATGAAAAAATATCACCGGTCATGCATTCGGAGTGGACCCGGACCAGCACCGCTTTTTCCGGATCGATTTTTCCCTTGACCAGCGCAATGTGGGTCAGGTTGTCCAGGTCGTTTTCATAGGCGATGATGGTAAACTCTCCCCCCACCCGGGTGGGAATCACGCTCTGGGCCGCCCGTTTCACAAAACTTTCGGTCTTGAGGCGGTATTTCACCAGATCCGCCACCGTACAGATCCCGATGCCGTGGGTTTTGGCAAATTTTTCAAGGGACGGCATCCGGGCCATGGTGCCGTCATCGTCCATGATCTCGCAGATCACACCGGCCGGCTTGAGCCCGGCCAGCCGGGAAAGATCCACGGATCCTTCTGTCTGGCCCACCCGGACCATGACCCCGCCGTCTCTGGCGCGCAAAGGGAATATATGGCCGGGCCGGGCAATATCTTCGGGCCGGGTCTCATCGGCCACAGCGGTCAGAATGGTGGTGGCCCGGTCTGCAGCGGAGATTCCGGTGGTGACCCCTTTTTTGGCCTCGATGGACACGGTGAATCCGGTTTCAAACTGAGAGGTGTTGTTCTCCACCATCATGGGCAGTGCCAGCCGGTCTGCAATACTGGAATCCAGAGACAGGCAGATCAGTCCCCTGCCGTATCTGGCCATGAAATTGATGGCCTCCGGGGTGACCAGCTCGGCAGCCATGGTCAGATCCCCTTCGTTTTCCCTGTCCTCATCATCCACCAGAATGACCATTTTGCCATTCCGTATATCTTCAATTGCCTGTGCTATGGTTAAATGCGGCATGTTTGATCCTGTCTGTTTTAAAATTTATAAAAATCCATTCCGTGCCAGCAGCGCCATGGTGACTCCTGTCCGGTCCGTTCCGGTTCCGGCGTCTGCATTCCGGGTTAAAAATTTTCGCACATATTTGCCGATCATGTCGGTTTCGATATTGACCCGATCCCCTGTCTGCTTGATCCCGATGGTGGTGTGTTTTGCCGTATGGGGGATGATGCTGACTGAAAATTCGGTGTCTGTGCACTGGTTGATGGTCAGGCTGATGCCGTCCACGGCCACGGACCCCTTTTCAATCATCTCTTCTGCCAGGCGGGGGGCCACGCGGATGGTCCAAAGAATGGCATTGCTTTTTTTCTCCATACGGGAAATGGTGCCGGTGCCGTCGATATGGCCGGATACCAGATGCCCGTCAATGCGCGACGTCAGCTGCATGGCCCGCTCGATGTTGACCCGCATGCCGGGCACAGCGGTTTTAAAGGTGGTCCTGGCAACGGTTTCCGGTGCCATGTCCACGGAAAAGGCATGCTTCCCCAGGCTGACAGCGGTGAGACAGGCCCCGTTTACGGCAATGGAGTCCCCGATCCGGGTATGGGTCAGATCCAGGCCGCACCCAATATGAAGGATTTTTCCCTCTCCCTGGGGAATGATCCGTTCAATGGTGCCCAGATTTTCGATGATACCGGTAAACACGGCAAATTTTCTCCCATAGGGGTGGTCCGCCCCGTTGTCAGATCCTATTTCACATACCCCTGCAGCAGGATGTCTGCACCCACCCGCTCCACACACAGCCGGTCAAGCAGCACAGCATCTGCCAGTTTCTCCACCCCTTTTCCCTCAAACACGGCCTTTCCGTCACTTCCCCCCAGCAGCCTGGGGGCCAGAAAATAAACAATTTTATTTACAATGCCTTCAGACAGGGCCGTTGCCGCCACCGTCCCGCCCCCTTCAATGAGCAGGCTGGTGATGGACATTTCACCCAATTTAATCATGAGCTGATGAAAATCAAGCCGGTTGTTTTTCACCCCCACTTCCAGAAACCGCACATTTTTTTTCAAGAGCCGTTCTTTTTTTTCCGGCAAGACATGGGGGCCGGTGACAAGGATGGTGGGCGCCGGTGACGACAGGGTGATCACGTTGGCATCTTCC
>DATHSR010000402.1:0-10973 GCA_035464035.1 Desulfotignum sp.
TCGGGTGCCTGATCGATAAGATTTTTCCAAATGTGGCCCATGCTTCCCTGAAGGCGCTGTCCCATCACGGTGTGGGAGCGGTGATTCCTTCCGGCCAGGGGTGCTGCGGGATTCCGTCTCTGGCATCCGGTGACCGGGACAGCTTCACCCGGCTGGTGGACCACAACCTGGCGCTGTTTGAAAAACACGACTTTGATGTCCTGGTGACCGCCTGTGCCACCTGTACCGCCACCATCAAAAAACTGTGGCCCGCTGTATACAAAAATCCGTCTCCAGACATACAGAAAAAACTGGCCGCACTGGCTGAAAAAACCATGGATATCAACCAGTTTCTGGTGGATCAGATAGGTATCGAACCGCTTGAATCCTGCTTGGAAGGGCCGGAAAAAGAGATTGTGACCTATCATGATCCCTGTCATCTGAAAAAATCGCTGGGGGTGGCGAGCCAGCCCCGCCGGGTCATTCAGGCGGCCGGGTACCGGCTCAACGAAATGAGCGGATCAGACAAATGCTGCGGCATGGGCGGCAGTTTCAATATTTACCATTATGACCTGTCCAGCACCATCGGCACCCTCAAACAGAAAAATATCGAAGCCACCGGCTGCACCACCGTGGCCACCGGGTGTCCGGCATGCATGATGCAGATTTCAGATATGCTGGGCAAAGCCGGTTCCCCCGTCAAGGTCCGGCATCCAATGGAGTTGTACGCCCGTAACCTTGAAAAAAAAACCCCATAATATCTGTCAACCTGAAAGGAGAACAACATGGAAATCAAGGAGCCTGAGATCACCAGAAAGGATGTGCTGATACTGGATGATGATGACTTCTGCAGACAAAACGTGTGCATCGTCACCGGTTGCGGTACCGGTATCGGCCGGGCCGTGGCCATTGCAGCAGCGGTCAACGGCCTGACCGTGGCCGGCTTGGACATCAATGATTCGGAAGGGGAAAAAACCGTTGACATGGCCCGGGCGTTGGGCGGAAATGGGTTCACATTCATCAGAACCGACCTGACCGATGATGCCCAGGTGCGCGCTGCGGTGGAAAAAGCCGCCGCATTGGGGCAGATCCGCTTTCTGGCCAATATCGCCGGGATCCAGCACATCGATGCGGTGGAAAATTTTCCCATGGAAACCTATGACCGGATGCAGAACCTCATGCTCCGGGCCCCCTTTTTTCTATCCCAGCTGGTGATCCCGCACATGAAGCAGGCAGGGAGCGGCGCCATTGCCAACATGGCTTCAGTTCACGCCCATATCTGCACCAAAAACAAACCGGTTTACAACATCACAAAATTCGGCCTCAGGGCTTTGAGCCAATCCATTTCAGCCGAAGGCGAAGGCAGAATAAGGTCCTTTACCATCAGTTCCGGGTTTGTCAAAACCCCCCTGGCCCTCAATCAGGTGGCAGCCCAGGCAATGCAGCGGGGGATCACACCCGAACAGGTGGTCACTGATGTCATGATGGGCGCTTCCCGGATCAAGGAGATGATGTCCCCGGTGGAAGTGGCCAACCTGTTTATATTCGGATTTTCCCGTTTCTCAAAATATCTGGTGGGTGGAGATCTCTTGTTTGACGGCGGGATGGTGCTGACCTATTAAAAGCGAATCTGATTCAAAAAATTCTTGATAAACGATACCCGATAATGAATAATTTATGGCTTAACTCTTGAACACATAATGCCAAAAAGGCCTGTAAAAAGAATTATGACCATACCACCCATCAAGCCCATCAAGCCCAAACGCATTTCAGATCAGGTGTTTGATCAGATCCGGGAGCTCATTTACAGAGGCACCCTCAAACCCGGCGAAAAGCTGATGACAGAAAGGGAGCTGGCCCAGGCCATGCATGTGTCCCGAACCACGATCCGGGATGCGATCCAGCGCCTGGTCACCATGGGCCTGATCACCCAGAAGCAGGGGCAGGGCACCTTTGTCAAACCCATGGAGGCGGTGCAGGAAAACCCACTGGCAAAGGCCATGGAAACCCAGTCCGCCTCTCTGGTGGATCTGCTGGAAGTGCGGCTGGGCCTGGAGTGCAACGCCGCATCTCTGGCCGCCCAGCGGGCCGATGAAACCGACATTACGGCCATGGCGCAGAGTATCGATGAAATGCAGCATGAAGTGAACTCCGGACGTCTGGGCACGGAAGCGGACACCGGCTTTCACATGGCCATTGCCTATGCGGCCAAAAATCCGTTGCACATCCTGATCATGCGCAATTTCTACGACTACCTGTTCCACGGCATCCGGGAAAACCTGGCCAGCTTGTATGAAGACCCTGAAAACATTCAAAAGATTTTGATCCAGCACCGGGCCATCCTGGAGACCATCAAATCCCGGGACCCCGACAGGGCGTATGACGCCATGAACACCCACATCGCCTTTGTCCGGGATTTTTTCAAAAAAAAAGAGCAGTAAGCCGGCAGAAACCGTTTATCTTGCGCCGGGTGTCATCCTGGTTCCGGATCATTTTCCATGCATCGCGGTCAGAGCTTGCATTCCGTCATGGTCTGGGAAACCTCCCTGTAGACGTCTGAAAACCGAAGCATGCCGACAAACTCATTCTTCTCCATCACAAACAGGGTATCATGCCGGTTCACCACAAACAGATGAAAGCATTTGGAAAGCGTGTCATCGGTATTCACGGTCTGGCCTTCATTGGGGATGTTGACAAAATCTCTGACATGGACATCCCCGGCTTTCTGGCACAGGTCCTTGAAAGGGCTTTCCCAGAGACTGTAATCCTTTCGCATGTTGCTCCAGATATATTTGAGCCCGAATTTATCCAGGGTTTTTTCCAGATCCACCTGATTGTATTTTTTTTCCAGCCCCTTGAACAGATCGATGGGGGATATCTTTCCGATGATCCGGCCCTTGCCGTCTTCCACCAGCATGATCCGCTGCCGGGCCGCTCCGGCCAGAAAGGCATCCTGGGCCTTTTCCAGGGCAGAAAGGGCTTCAAACAGGGATGCCGAGTCCGATATCTTTGGAAAATCTTCCGCAGAAACCATCAGATCCCGCACTTTCATTTTTTCCATATCATCCTCCTCCTGTGTTATGTCATTTCCAGCATATGGCGCCGAACACGCCGCCAGCCGCATATTTTTTGCCTTTTCCTTATCTTAAGATAGAATAGGAAACATCCCTAAAAGTCAATGGTTTTTACACGTTTCACCATTGAAAAACATTGCGCAGGAACTGCTGACATCCTTGCGGATCTGTGGTAAAAATCCATGTTATGGTAAAAATTGTGATTACCTGACCCAAACAGAACGGAGATCTTTATGGAAAACACCCGGTTGTCCATCACTGAAAAAAAAATCGACGCCCTGACATCCGATCTGGCGGTTTATTTTGCCGTCCAGCAGAAAAAGAAGCTTCCCGCCTGTGACCCGGCTGTGCAGCCCCAGGTGAAGACCGCCTATGCACTGGGGGATTTTGCCGGCAAAAAAGAGCAGGCACTTCTGTTTTATCCGGAAACCGGTACCGGAGAAAATTCCCCGGGCGCCAAACGGATTCTGGTGCTGGGCATGGGCACGGCTGACGATCAAAAAGATGTTCCCGTTTTTCTGGACACCCTTCGCAGACTGGGGGGAAATATTGCCAGGGCCTGTGAAAAGGCAACGGCCAAATCCCTGGCCGTCCGGCTGCCGCATCTGGAAAAGATCCCTGAGGAAAAAACGGCGGAGGCCCTGGCTGAAGGGATTCTGCTGGGGGATTACCGGTTCGCCAAATACAAGCAGACCACCCGGAAGGAAACCGACTATCCGGGCATCGATAACGTCTGGTTTTCCTGCGGACAGGGCATCCCATCGGTACGAAAGGGCGTCAAAAAAGCAACCAACGCCGCCATGGCCGCCTGCAAGGCAAGAGACATGGCCAATGAACCGGGCAATGGCTGGACCGCCAGAGAATTTGCCGATTATGCCCGCTCCCTGGCCCAAACCCATCATCTGGCCTTCACCTGCCTGGAAAAAAAAGAGATGCAGGAACTGGGCATGGGCGGTATCCTGGGCGTCAACCAGGGGTCCTCCATTCCGCCCTGCATGGTGGTTCTGGATTACAATCCTGAAAAGAAATCCGACACCCTGCTGCTGGTGGGCAAAGGGCTTACATTTGATTCCGGGGGGATCAGCATCAAACCCGCCGCCGGCATGGAGGAGATGAAATATGACATGTGCGGCGGGGCCGCTGTTTTGGCCGCCATGTCCGCAGTGGCCAGGGAAAAGCCGGCCCTCCGGGTGGTGGCCATTGTGCCGGCCACAGACAACATGCCCAGCGGTTCGGCCCTGCGGCCCGGAGACATCATCCGCCATGTCAACCAGGTGACATCGGAAGTGGTGAACACCGATGCGGAGGGCCGCCTGATTCTGGCCGATGCACTGGCCTGGGGCATCAAGACCTATGCCCCGGATTGCGTAGTGGATATCGCCACCCTGACCGGAGCCGTGATCATCGGACTGGGCCATCACTACACCGGCATGGTGTCCAACAACGATGCCCTGGCCCGGCGTCTTGAAGAGGCCGGGCGCGATGCGGGCGAACCGGTATGGCGCCTGCCGTTGAACGAGGACTACATCAAGCAGATCGAATCCAAGGTGGCGGACATCAAGAACACCGGTGGGAAACCTGCCGGCACCATTACGGCGGCCGCCTATCTGTCCAAGTTTGTGGGCGACACCCCCTGGGCACACCTGGATATTGCCGGCACCGCCTGGGATTTCACTGAAAAGTCCTATATCCCCAAAGGTCCTTCCGGGACCGGCGTCAGGACTTTTATCGCCCTGATCCGTTCATGGAAAAAAAGGGGCGGGAACAGATGACACCCGTCAAGAAAAAGATTCCTGCCCCAAGCCAGGCAGACCTTTTTTCGATCCGGAATAACCTGGCGGCCTGGTACCGCATACACCAGCGCCGCCTGCCCTGGCGGGAAAATACCGACCCTTACCCTATCTGGGTATCCGAGGTCATGCTTCAGCAGACCCAGGTCAAAACAGTGGTCCCCTATTTTCTTGACTTTATGACCGCTTTTCCGGCCCTGAAAGATCTGGCCGAAGCCGATCTGGATCAGGTGCTTAAACAATGGGAGGGCCTGGGGTATTATGCCCGGGCCAGAAACCTGCACAAAGCGGCCCGGCAGGTGGTCTCAGACCTGGATGGCCGTATTCCGGAACGGTTTTCAGATTTCAGAGCCCTGCCCGGGGTGGGCGATTATATTGCATCCGCTGTCCTGAGCATTGCTTTCGGCCAGGTCCATGCCGTAGTGGACGGCAATGTCAAACGGGTCCTGTCCCGGCTTTTCTGCCTGGATATGCCCGTGAACCATTCATCCGCCCACCGGCAGTTCAAACCGGCGGCTGACACCCTTCTGGACCGGACCGATCCCGGCGGGTTCAACCAGGCGGTCATGGAACTGGGCGCCCTGGTGTGTACACCGGTTGCCCCTGAATGTAACGCCTGCCCCCTGGCCGGTTTCTGCTGCGCTTTGACCGCAGGCCGTGTCCAGGCGTTTCCTGTCCGGGTGAAACCCCAAAAAATCCCCTGCCATCACATCAGCACCGGTATTGTCATAAAAAACGGCCGGGTCCTGATCACCCAAAGAAAGCCCGAGGGTCTTCTGGGCGGTCTGTGGGAATTTCCAGGGGGCAAGGTGGACAAAAAAGAAACCGCAGCAGCAGCCTGCCTCCGGGAGATCAGAGAAGAAACCGGCCTGACGGTCCGGGTAACCTCTTTTCTCACCCGGATCAAACATGCTTATACCCATTTCAAGATTGAAATGGATGTGTTCTTTTGTGAGTATGTCTCCGGGGACCTGATCCTGAACGGCCCAATGGATTCCCGATGGATCGATCCTTTGGAAATCAGCCGGTTTGCTTTCCCCAGGGCCAATCTAAAATTCATCCCCCTGATCCATCAGAATCCGGTATTCCAGGAAGCCTGCCATGGCAGCTGAAAGCACGGCCAGAAAAAACATTGAAAAAATCACCTGGATCGGTCTGGGGGCCAATGTGGCCCTGTCTTTTATCAAGCTGATCATCGGTGTGTCAGGCAGCAGCCAGGCGGTGGTGGCCGATGCCCTGCACAGTTTTTCCGACACGGCATCGGATGTGGTGATTCTTTTCGGGGTCCGCTACTGGACCGCCCCGCCCGATGAGTGCCATCCTTTCGGTCACCAGAAAATAGAATCCTTTGTCACCATTTTCATCGGCCTGATCCTCCTTGGGGTGGCCGCAGGCATCGCTTACACCGCCGTCATCTCCCTGATGCATCCGGCGGAACCCCAGCTGCGGCCGGTGGTGATCATGGCCCCGGTATTGTCCCTGGTGATCAAGGAGATTCTGTTCCGCATCACGTTTGCCGCCGGGGTGAAAAACCGGGCCTCCTCCCTGAAGGCCAACGCCTGGCACCACCGCACCGATGCCCTGTCCTCCATTCCGGTCCTGGTGGCAGTGACCGCCGGGCTCATCAACCCGAAACTGGCGTTTCTGGATCCGGTGGGGGCCATCCTGGTCTCGGTGTTCATCATCAAGGTGGGATTCGATATCCTGGGGGGCAGTCTGGCTGAACTGACGGACGCGGGCATCCCTTTGAAAGAAAAAGAGCATATCAGGGATCTGATCCAAAACACCCCCCATGTCCTGGGCGTGCACCGGATCCGTTCCAGAAAGAGCGGCGGCACCTATTATCTGGACCTTCACCTGGAGGTGGACGGCCGGATGACCGTCCGCCAGGGCCATGTGATTTCCGAATCCGTGAAAGAAAAACTGATCACCCATTTCCCTCATATCATCGATGTGATGGTCCACCTGGAGCCGGCCGGGCAGAATCCTGGAATAAAACAGCCCTGAATCCGGTCTTGAAAGAAAAAACCCCGTTGATTTGATGCATAACCTGATTATTTTAGTTGCAGGAGGCGAGGTCAGGATTATGACTACATGACAGAAAAAGAAACGGCATCCAGGCAACGGTTTAAAAAGCTGACATATCCCCATATGCAGCTTTTATACAATGTGGCTCTCAAATACACCGGCAATCCATTCGATGCCCAGGATATTTTGCAGGAGACCTATTTAATGGCATTTGACAAATTTTCTCAACTCAAGGATCCGGCTAAAATCAAGCCCTGGATGTTGAGAATTTTGCGCAACAATTTTTTAAAAACATGCCAGAAGGAATCCGCCCGGCAGCAGCTCCAGAAAATTGACTATATCGATTACCTCAAATCCTGTGTGGACAGAAAAGACGCCGACGACCTGCTGGCCCTGGATGCTGAAACAAGGCTGGTGAACCAGGCCATTGATGCGCTTCCCGTGAAATACAAAGAAATATTGACCCTGTATTATATGGAGGATCTGCGGTATAAAGATATCGCAAAAACTCTGGATATTCCCATGGGAACCGTGATGTCCCGTATGAACCGGGCAAAGGAAGGGCTGAAAATAAAACTGCTCAAGCAATTGAGAGACCGTGGGCATATCTTACAGATCCATCTTGAAACGGAACAGACCTGAACCATGAATTGCAACACATTCTTTTTATGGATGAAAACCAATGTTTCCCACGGAGTGCAGGAAAATCTTGACGCACTGTCCCATATGCAATCCTGCCCCGCCTGCCGGCAGATGTATGATCTGGACGCCTGTCTTGAATCCTGCATCCAGCAGGCATTCACCCCCCACAGACTGCCGGCGGGCCTGGTTGAAAGAATTGATGACTGCGTAAACCGATATGAGGGGGCCGGCCGGCACATCGATCCCCCCGGGCATACCCCCCTGCAATCGGTAAATACCGCTGACGCCTCCGACGCAAAAAAGATCCCCGACACCCCCGGACCGGAAAAAATCCAGCCGGAAAATGACCGGGGGCATTGAAATTGACTGCCACAATGTGATATAGATCCTTTGGTTATGACAATCCAACATGAAACAAAAGGAATGACCGTGAAAATTGTCTCTATTGCCGTGAGCAGAAAAAAAGGCACCACCAAGCAATGCGTGGACCAGGCCGAACTTGTGGAAAACCACGGCATCCAGGGGGATGCCCATGCCGGTGACTGGCACCGGCAGCTCAGTTTTCTGGCATCCGAGAGCATCGATGCCGTCAGCACTCCGGGCTTTGTCCTCAACTTCGGGGATTTTGCCGAAAACATCGCCACCACCGGCATTGACTGGAAATCCCAGAAAATCGGGCAGAAAGTCCGGCTGGGAGACACGGCCCTGGTGGAGATCACCCAGATCGGCAAGGAGTGCCATAAAAAATGCGCCATCTTTTTTCGCACCGGCGACTGCATCATGCCCAAAGAAGGGGTGTTTGCAAAAATTCTGACCGGCGGCACCATCTGCACAGGCGATGCGATCCAACTTGTGGAATGACCGGTATCCGGATCACCCCCGGACTTCTGTGACCGGCACCGGTCCACCCCTTTCAATCCTGAACCAGGAAACATACTTTCATGACCTATAAAATCGAACTCAAGGATGCGGTCAAAGGCTACACCTACGACCAGGACAAGATCATCTCCCCGGAAAAAACCGTGGGCCGGTTCAAACAAAAAGCCGCGCTCACCGGGCTGGACATTCTGACCCAAACCCGGCGCATTGACACCGGCCGCCTGGATATTCCGGTGTTTTTCAGTGAATGCGGCACCCATGCCAGGCAGGTGATCGGCACCAACAAGCAGATGGGAAAAGGCGGGACCCCGGCTCAGTCCGAAGCCAGCGCCGTGATGGAACTGGCGGAGCGGTTCAGTTTTTTTTCCTTTGTAAAAAACAAACGCCATTTTTTCTCTGCCCGGCCCAGAGACCTGGGGGAGGAAGCGCTTTCCTTTGACCAGATCATCCGGTCCGTGCATGATATTGACGCAGAAGCCCTGAGGGTCAAGCCCATCTTCGATGATCTCACCCTGCAATGGACCCGGGGGTACAACCTGACCCTGAAAAAAGAGGTGCTGATCCCGTTCAACTGGTTCTACATGATCAACGAGTTCAACGGACCCTGTGCGGGCAACTGCAATGAAGAAGCGTTGAGCCAGGGTATCTGCGAACTGGTGGAGCGGCACACCTGTTCCCTGGTGAGCCACGGGCATCTGAAGGTCCCGGGGATCCGCACCGGCACCTTTACCGATCCCCTGGTCAAAGAAATGCTGGCCAAATACCAGGCATGCGGCATCCGGGTATATGCGTCCGATTTTTCCCTGGACACCGGTATTCCCACCATAGCGGTGCTTGCCTGGGATCCTGCCACATTTCCTGAAAAAAGCGAAATCGTGTGGACCGCAGGCACCTCGCCCGATCCCCAGAAAGCCCTGAGCCGGGCCCTGACCGAGGTGGCCCAGCTGGCCGGGGACTTCAATTCCGGGTCCAATTACGTGGCCTCGGGCCTGCCCAAGTTCACCCGCATCGAAGATGCCGCGTTTATCACCCATCCTGACACCCTGGTGACCCTGGCCGACCTGCCGGACCTGTCCGATGGCAACATCCGCAACGAGGTGGAAAACCTGATTTCGGTCCTCAATACCCAGGCATACCAGGTCCTGGCCATTGACACCCGGCACCCGGATCTAGATATCCCGGCCTTTTACACCATCATCCCCGGCGCCCATTTCCGGGAACGGGCCGTGTCCGCCAGCGTGGGCATGTTCGCAGCCCGGCTCATCACCGAAACCCTGGACCCGGCCCAGGCCCTGGACCGGCTGGAGGCTCTGGAAAAGGCCCTGCCGGGCAAATATTACACCCGTTTTTACAGGGGACTGGTGTACAACGCCATTGGAGATCACCCCACCGCCTTAAAGGAATTTGAAACCGCCCTGGACCGGGAACCGGCCCGGCTGAACCTGCCCGATATCTGTTCCCACATGGGGGCCTGCCTCAAGGATCTGGGGCAGTATGACCGGGCCGTGGAGATCTGCACCCGGGGCCTGGCCGTGGACGACCAGCGGCCGGACCTGCTCAACACCATGGGGGTGTGCCATTTTCTCCAGAAAAATCACCATCAGGCCATCACCTGTTTTGAAGCCGCCCTGGAGGTGGATCCGTCCCAGGCCATCAACTACGCCAATATCGGCTCCAACTACCGGGAACTGGGGGAACCGGCCCTGGCCGTCAAATATTATGAGATGGCCCTGGAAATCGATCCTTCCATTGCGTTTGCCAGGGACAATATCCGGAAACTGCAGGAAAAATCCAAGCGTCAGGATACGCCTTAAAAGCGATCCGCCAGGGCCCGGCAGATCCGGTCCATCTCCGGGACACCAAAATCCAGGACTTCGCCCCGGAGGGTGTTGAGAAACAGGCCGCTGTTTTCAGGAATATGGCCCAGGATATCCAGATCTTCCAGGGCCTCAGCCATTTCCTGCGCCACCTGGGGGGTGGTCCTGTTCAGGATGACGCACAGGGGCAGACCTGCTTCCGCCGCCAGGGTCCTGGCCCGCCGGGCCATGATGACAGATTCATAGGAAGGTGCCACCACGCAGACCACCCGGTCCACCTGGCTGTCCAGCCGCCGCCCGAAATGCTCCAGTCCGGCTGCGGTGTCCACGATCACCAGGTCCTGGTCCGCCAGATCCAGGGACGCAAAGAGCAGATTGAACAGCCGGCCCATGGGGCAGGCGCATCCCTCACCGAAATGGAGGATCTTTCCGGTGGAAATGACCCGCAGGCCCCCCTTTTTTGCGATCACGTCATCGGGCAGGGCGTCCACCGTCATGCCCGGACGAAAAAGAGGGGTCGGTCCGCCCAGACCGGTCCCCCGGGTCTTCTCCTGAAACCCTTTTTTCCCGCCCAGGTTCTCCATGAGGGGGGCGGGGGTGGGAAGACCCAGCATCCGGTAAAGTCCGATTTTGGATTCATCCGCATCCACCAGAAGGACATGCTTGCCCTGTTTTTCCATGGCCATGGCCATCAGGGCCGCCACCGTGCTTTTACCGGCCCCGCCCTTTCCGCAGATCAGCAGTTTCATTTTTGATCTCTCCCT